>CAYWMY010000102.1:0-8927 GCA_964459405.1 uncultured Steroidobacteraceae bacterium
CTCCCGACCGGCTGCGCTTCGATTTCTCGCACTTCCAGGCCATGACCCCGGACGAGATCGAGGCCGTGGAGCGGCTCGTGAATGCCGAGATCCGCCGCAACGCTGTCGCCGAGACGCAGCTCATGAAGCAGGAACAGGCGATCGCCGCGGGCGCGATGGCCCTGTTCGGCGAGAAATACGACGACGAGGTGCGAGTGCTCCGGGTTGGCGACTTCTCGATGGAACTCTGTGGCGGCACACACGTCGCACGCGCGGGCGACATCGGGCTGTTCAAGATCGTGAGCGAGGGCGGCGTGGCCGCCGGCATCCGGCGCATCGAGGCCGTCACCGGCGAGGATGCGCTGGACGCCGTGAACGCTGCCGATCTGACGCTGAAGCGCGTCGCCGGCCTCGTGCGCGGCACGGCGATCGACGCCGAGGACAAGGTGCGCCAGCTGCTGGAGCGGCAGAAGAAGCTCGAGCGCGAAGTCGCCCAGCTCAAGTCGAAGCTGGCCTCGGGACAGGGCGTCGACCTCGCGGCGGGCGCGATCAGCATCGGCGAGGCCAGAGTGGTCGCGGCGCGCGTCGAAGGAGCCGACGCGAAATCGCTGCGCGAGGCCGTCGATCAGCTGAAGGGCCGACTCGGCTCGGCCGTCATCGTGCTCGGCACCGCGACCGACGACGGCAGGGTCACGCTGGTCGCTGGTGTGACGCAGGATCTGATCGCGAAGGTCAGGGCGGGCGATCTGGTCGGTGCCGTGGCCGCAAAGGTCGGCGGCAAGGGTGGCGGGCGGCCGGATTTCGCACAGGCCGGGGGCAACGAGCCCGGGATGCTCGACGCCGCACTCGCGTCGGTGGCCGGCCTCGTCAGTTCGAAGCTGGGCTGATCGAGTCCATCCACGACAGCCACTGGAACACCGGCATGGGCCTGGCGAACATGAAGCCCTGCGCGGCGTCGCAGCCGTATTCGATCAAGAGCTGTCGCTGTGCTTCGGATTCGACACCCTCGGCCACGGTGTGGAGGCCGAGGCGCTGCGCGAGATCCAGCGTAGACCGGACGAGGTCCTCGCTGCGCGGGTCGTGGCCCAGCGCGCGTACGAAACGCTGGTCGATCTTGAGTTCGGTGAACGGCGCCTGAGTGAGCTGCGCGAGCGAAGAATAGCCGGTACCGAAGTCATCGATCGACAGGCCGAAGCCGCGAATGCGCAGGCGGGTCAGGTTCTCGATTGCCGCACCCGCGCAGGAGGCCATGGCGCTCTCGGTGACCTCGATGGTCACCTCCTCCGGCGTAGCGCCGCGCTCGATGATGGTGTTCGCGAGCGCCTGTGCGAAATCCGGATCGTTGAGCAGCTTCGGCGTGATGTTCACGGACAGCGAGAAGGGGTCGAAGCGGCCGCGTACGGTGCCGGCGAACCTGGCAACGCGCGCGGCCAGCATCAGCGTGACGGGTCGCAGCAGCGGAGAGTCTTCGAGCGCTGCGATGAACGCCGCCGGCGTCAGCACTCCGTGCTCGGGGTGCCGCCAGCGGATCAGCACCTCGGCACCGCAGGGCACGCCGTCGCTGAGCCGCACTTTGGGCTGGAACCAGGGCTCGAGCTCGTTGCCCCGCAGCGCGAGCGTGAGGGCGGTCTTGTCCATCTGCAGCGTGGGGTCGCTGCGCTGAGTCGATCGCACCAGCCGCGCGTGCTCGATCGCCGCGGCCAGCGCTTCCTCGGAGGCGGGCTTGCTCAGGATGGCGAGCAGGCTCACGCCGAAGGCGTGGCTCATGGCTTCGACGGACCGCAGCAACTGCTCGTTGAGGCCGCTCAGTACCACGGTCGGCACGTGTGGCAGCTGTTCGCCAATGCGCCGCAGCAGCGCCAGGCCGTCCATGTTCGGCATGTCGATGTCGGTGATGATCAGCGCGATGCGGCCGGGATGCGCGTCGATGACGCTGAGCGCCTCGGCGCCGTCGCCGGCCTCCAGGACCTTCGTGGCGCCCAGGCTCTCGAGCTGCGTGGCGAGCAGGCGTCGCTGGAAACGCTGATCGTCGACTGTGAGCACCACGAGTTCGGCATCGGGCGCTTCTTCGAAGATGGAATCGGGGATCAACATCCTTTCCTTGGCGGGCGCGGAGCGGCCGCATTCCGTTCAAGAGCGAGTCGGCGCGCGCTGCCCGATCTTGAGTGGATCGGCTGCGTCGAGTTCGGAGGTTTCATTTTTTGCAGATTCCATTTCGATTTGTGACACAATTGCCGCAACGCGTGAAGCGACGGGGTGGCGGGGGCCGGCCCGGAGGCCACACGGTACACAGAGGGCAGGGAAATGCTGATTCTGACCAGGCGCGTGGGCGAGGCCGTGAAGATCGGGGAATCCGTGACGATCACCGTGCTGGGCGTCAAGGGCAACCAGGTGCGCATCGGGGTCGATGCGCCGCGTGACGTCGCCGTGCATCGAGAAGAGATCTACGAACGCATCCGGCATGAACAGGATGTCGGGGGCAACGTCACCGGCATGACGAACCGTCGCGGCAGTTGAAGCGGCCCGCGGTCCGGCTTTACCGCTTCTGATACCGACAGTATCATCGGCACCCCTTCCGGCTGGCAGGGATCGGGCCCGCGGAGAGATGGCCGAGTGGTCGAAGGCGCACCCCTGCTAAGGGTGTATAGGCCAAAAGCCTATCGAGGGTTCGAATCCCTCTCTCTCCGCCAGTTTCCCGCGACGGACACTCTGCGTCGCATATGCATCCCGGCTCCGGATCGCGGCACAGCCGGGTGCGCCTGACGGCGGAATCGGTGCCATCCGGATCGGACCCGCCTCGCCGCCGGGACCGTGTGTCCTTCACGGTCATGCCGCCGCTCCGGCCCTTGATGGGCAGGTCTACATTTCGCGGCAACAATGGGGACACGACACGCGGGCATTCTGGGCTCGTACCCCCCAGCCAAGGAACTCACCGTGCGAAACCTGATCCCGGCCGTTCTTGCGTCCGGCCTGCTGGCGTTCTCCGCCGTGGCCTCCGAAGACCTGCAGCTGATCGAGCCCGTGGGCCTGGTGCGTGCCGTGAATGCGGCCGAGCAGGCCACCGGAGGGCGTGCCATCGAAGCCGAGTACGACGATGATTCGGGCGGATTCTATGCCGTCGACGTCGTCCAGGACGGCGCGATCCGGCGCGTGATGATCGATGCGCGAACTGGTACCGTCAGCTCCACGAGAAAGCTGCGCGCGAAGACCGTGTGGACGAAGTGGACGGACCGTGCCGCGCTGCGGGCCGCCACGGCCGGCCGACCCCTGGGTGATCTGCTCCAGTCCGTCGAAAGGATGACCAGTGGACGCGTGACCGATGTCAGCCTGACGACGCACAAGGGCCGCGTGTTCTACGATGTCGAGACCGTGACGAGTTCGGGGCCGCGCTCGCTGGTCGTGGATCCCGCATCCGGCACCGCGTTGCTCGCAGAGAATGACTGAGTGCTTGCGGAAACCCGCGTGAACGCCAGCGTTGCGGCCACGGTCGTCCGGACATGCGCATCCTGCTGATCGAGGACGACGCGCGCGTCGCATCGTATCTCATGAAAGGCCTTGCCGAGTCCGGTCATCAGGTCGAGCACGAGACCGATGGCCGGCTCGGGCTCTACCGCCTTGCCGCGGAGACCTACGACGTCGTCGTGCTGGATCGCATGCTGCCCAACGTCGACGGCCTGACGATTCTGCGCACGATGCGCGGCGCCGGGAACCGGACTCCCGTGCTGATCCTGAGTGCGCTGGGCGAGGTCGACGAAAGAGTGCGCGGACTGCGCGCGGGTTCCGACGACTACATGACCAAGCCGTTCGCGATGTCCGAGCTGCTGGCGCGCATCGAGGTCCTCGCCCGGCGCTCGGCCGCCGATCTGCCATCCTCGCGCATCACCATCGAGGATCTGGAACTCGACCTGCTGACGCGGGAGGTGCGGCGCGCGGGCCGGCGCATCGAACTCAGCAACCGCGAGTTCCGGCTGCTGGAGTACATGGCGCGCCACGCCGGCCACGTGCTGACACGCACCATGATCCTGGAGGCGGTCTGGGACTACAGCTTCGATCCGCAGACCAACATCGTCGACCAGCACATCAGCCATCTGCGCCAGAAGATCGATCGCGGTTTCGATCCGCCGCTGATCCAGACCATCCGCGGTGCGGGCTACAGTCTGCGCCGGCCATGAAGCTCGCGGGACTCGTGGCCCGGGTGCGCGGACTCGCCTTCCGGCTCGCGCTGGCCTACAGCCTGCTGTTCGTGCTGTCCTTCGCCACGATGCTGGGACTCGCCTACTGGTTTGGCGTGCACTTGCCGCTGTCGCGCGTCGAATCCGTGGTGTATGACGAGGCGCTCGACCTGTCGCGGTACTACGGGGTGGGTGAGGGCCGCGACCGGCTGCTGCGGGCGCTCGAAGTCCGTGCCGGCGCGCCGGCCAGGCGCCAGGCCTATCACGCCTTCTGGGACACGCAGGGCCGGCTGGTCGCCGCGAATCTGCCGGTGCCGCCGCCGAACGCGGCCAACAATTCATGGTGGCGATTCGAGTTCAACACCTTCGATGACGGCGCCGAGGAGGAGCACGAGACGCTGGCCTACGAGCTGCGCTTCGTCGACGGCGCGCGCATGCTCGTGGGCCGTGACACGGAAGACATCGACGAGCGCGAGGAGCTGATCGGGCAGGCTTTCGCCTGGGGCAGCGGCATGGCGCTGCTGCTCGGGCTCATCGGCGGCCTGCTCATGAGCTTCGCGGTGGGTCGCCGGATCGACGCCGTGGCCGGCACCGCCAAGCGCGTGATGGCCGGCGACCTGTCGGGGCGCGTCGATGTGCGTGGCACCGGGGACGACTTCGATGTTCTCGCCGAGACGCTCAACGCGATGCTCGACCGTATCGAGGACCTGATCCAGTCGGTGGCGCGCGTGTCCGACAGCGTTGCTCACGAACTGCGCACGCCGCTCGCGCGCCTGAGCGCCGATCTCGAGGAGCTGCGCACGGCGCCGGACGACGCCGCGCGCGCCGGCCTCGTGACGCAGGCGATCGAGAACGCATCGCGGCTGCAGTCCACGTTCGATGCGCTGTTGCGCATCGCCCGCGTCGAGACCGGCCGGCACCCCGTCGAGGCCCACGAGATCGATCTGTCCGCGCTGCTGATGGACGCCGTGGAGCTCTACCAGCCCGGTGCGGACGACAAGTCGATCCGGCTGGTCGCCGACGTGGCACCCGGACTCCAGCTCAGAGGTGACCGGCATCTGCTGTTCCAGGCTGTGGCGAACCTGATCGACAACGCCGTGAAATACACCCCGTCCGGAGGTCGCGTCGAAGTCGGTGCGATCCGGGAAGGGGCCCGGACGCGGCTGTGGGTGGTGGACGATGGCAGGGGTGTTGCTGCGGCCGATCTGCCGCGGCTCACGGAGCGCTTCTACCGCACACCGGAGCATGTCGCGGCCGAGGGGCTTGGCCTCGGTCTCAGTTTCGTGGCGGCCGTCGCGAGGCGCCACGAGGCGCAACTGCGCCTCGAGGACAATCGGCCCGGTCTGCGCGTCACCATGGAATTCCGGACGGCGTCCTGACCGGCCGGTCCAACATGGACGATTCTTCATAGTCGCGCCACCGCTGCATCATCGCCGTGCCCGATCCTCCGGCCTGGAACAAGGCGGAGAAGAACATGGCGGGCCGGGCACTGCGAATCGCGACGGATCACGAGTTGCAGGTCGTGCCGCCACGACCGGTCCGCGCGGTCTCGAGCCCGCCGTCGCCGCATCGGGCCGCACTCGACCTCGCCATTCTCACGTATGACCTGAGATCGAGCGGTGTCGTGCGCAACGTGCTGCGCATCGCCGAGGCCGCGCGCAGCTCCGGGCTCACCACCGAACTCTGGATCATCCAGGCCGCCGGCGCGCTCGTGGAACAGCTGCCCGGGGATCTCGCCGTCCGTACCATCGGCGCGCCGTCGTTGCGCCTGCCGCGCGCGCTGCACAGCCTGTCGAACCTGCCGCGGCTTGTGCGGCTGCTGCGCGTCCATCGTCCCGCGCTGCTGCTGTCGTCGGGCAATCACGTCCACGCCTTCGCCTGCATCGCGCATCGGCTGGCGCGTGTGCCGGGGACACGCCTGATCGGCCGTGTCAGCAATGCGCTCGCGGCCGCGGTTGCTGCCAAGCATCCTGGCGGTGCCGGCGCGCTGGTGCGGCGGGCGGCCACGATGGTGGAGCGGATCCAGTACCGCTCCATGCACCGGCTGATCGCCGTCTCGCAGGAGCTCGCCCAGGATCTCGTGCATCTCGCCGGCGTCGATCCGCGGCGCATCACGGTCATTGCGAACGGTGTGGACCTCGTGAGTATCGATCGCCAGAGCCGCGCGGCGAACGACCATCCCTGGTTCGCCGCAGGCGCGGCACCGGTCGTCGTCGCCGTCGGTCGTCACTGTCGTCAGAAGAACTTCGCGCACCTGCTGCGGGCATTCGCACGGCTGCGCGGCCGGCTCGACGCACGGCTCGTGATCCTGGGCGAGGGCGATGCGCGTACGTTGGCGAACCTGCAGCGGCTGGCCTCGGAACTCGGCGTGTCGCAGGACGTCTGGCTCGCGGGCTACCAGGCCAATCCCTATCGCTTCCTGGCCCGCGCGCGGCTCTTCGTGCTGAGTTCGCGCTGGGAAGGCGCGAGCAACGCACTGATCGAGGCACTCGCCTGCGGCTGCCCGGTGGTTGCGACCGCGTGTCCAACCGGCGTACGTGAGGTGCTCACCGATCAGCGCACCGGTGCGCTGGTGCCCATGGGCGACGTCGGTGCGCTGGCGGAGGCCATGTACACGAGGCTCGTACGGCCGCACGATCCGGCGTCGTCGCGACGCCACGCCGCTGCCTACCGGCTGCCGCAGACGCTCGCAGGGTATCTGGCGCTGCTGCACCGCGAACTCGCGGTCGTTCGCCAGCACGCCGACCGCCGGCGCCTCGCGTCCTGCGGCCCGCGCGGTGTTCCGGTGCTGGCCCGGCGGACAGGCGGTGCAGACGTGCCGCCGGGGCTCACCGTGATCGATGATCCGCGGCACTCCTTCCTCCCTCATCGCTGAGAGACCAGCCTGCGCGTCTGCGAGGCGGGCGGTCGTACGAGCGCTCGACGAAACATGGCAGCGCTGTACGCACCGATCTCTTGTTTCATATGATCGTTGCAGATTCGCCGGTTTTCCGAGGGGAGGCAGCATGAACGTCGCGACGCCGGAAGGCTCTTTCGACTACATCATCGTCGGCGCCGGCTCTTCCGGCTGTGTGCTCGCGAACCGGCTGTCGGCGGATGGCCGCAGCCGCGTGCTGCTGCTGGAAGCCGGCGGCCCGGACACGAGCCAGTGGGTGACGATGCCGAAGGGCTTCGCGAAGCTGGTGACCGATCCGAACCACATCTGGATGTACCACGTCGCGCAGCCGCGCTTCCCGGGCAAGCCGCCGGGCGAGGTATGGATCCGCGGCCGCGTGCTGGGTGGTTCGTCGTCGATCAACGGCATGATCTGGAGCCGCGGCCAGGCCGAGGATTATGAGGACTGGGTGCGCATGGGCGCGACCGGCTGGGGTGCGGACACGATGGTCGCGGCGTACAGGGCGATCGAGGACCACGGCCTCGGCGCGTCGGAATTGCGCGGCGCGGGCGGGCCGGTGCACATCGAGCCGGCCGGCTACTACACCTATCCGCTCGCCGAGCGCTTCATCCAGGCGGGCGTGCAGATGGGCCTGAAGCGTGTCGCTGAACTCAACGACGTACCCGGCAACCGCGTCGGCTACTACAGCCACAACATCAAGCATGGCCGCCGCCAGAGCTCGGCGACGACGTTCCTGAAGCCCGCGATGTCGCGCCCGAATCTGCGCGTCGTCACCGGCGCGCGCGTCGACCGCGTCAGCTTCGAGGGCCGGCGTGCGACCGGGATCGACGCCAGCGTGCAGGGCCACCCGGTGCACTACCGCTGCTCTGGCGAGGTGATCCTGTCGGCGGGCACGATGGAGAGCCCGCGGCTGCTGCAGCTTTCGGGGATCGGCGACGGCGAGCGGCTCAAGGCCGCCGGCGTCGATGTCGTGCAGCACAGCCCCGACGTCGGTGAGCGCATGCGCGAGCACCTGTCGTTCAACATCCCGTACCGCATGAAGCGCGATACCGGCATCAACAAGGAGCTCTACGGTCTCGGGCTCTACAGGAACGCGCTGCGCTACTACCTGACGCGCAGCGGCATCCTGGCGACCGGCCCGTTCGAGATCGGCGCGTTCCTGAACGTCGCGCACGAGGATGGACGCCCCGATGCCCAGTTGTTCCTGGGCGGTTACACCTTCCAGATGAGCGATGACAACCATCCCGTGCCGCTCGCGGCGATCGACCACAGGCCCGGTGCGACGATCTTCGGCCAGCTGCTGCGGCTCACCAGCGAGGGCTCGGTCCGCATCGCCTCGCCGGATCCGGCGCAGCCGGCGCAGATCCTGCCGAACTGGCTCTCCACCGACTTCGATCACCGCTCAGCGGTCGCGCTGGTGCGATCCATGCGCCGGATGATGGCGCAGCCGGCGCTGGCCGACGACATTGACGAGGAACTGCTGCCGGGCACGCAGTGCCAGAGCGAAGAGCAGATCATCGACGCCTTCCGCAGCTCCGCGACCAGCGGCCTGCACGGCATCGGCACCTGCCGCATGGGCGGCGACGAGCGCGCGGTGCTGGACGCGCGCCTGCGCGTGCGCGGTGTCGAGGGGCTGCGTGTCGTCGACTGCTCGGCCATGCCGGGGCCGGTGAGCGGCAACACCAACGCACCGGCGATGGCACTCGGCTGGCACGCGGCGAGCCTGATCCTCGCCGATCGCGATGGCCGTTGAACGGGCTCGGCAGCGGGCGTGCACTGTCAGTGCACGCCCGGCGTGTGCGGGTGGTCAGTCCTTCCTGTGGACCGCGGTGACGGAATCCGGCATCGGCATCAGCGGCGCTTCGTAGAAGGAAGAGATC
>CAYWMY010000103.1:0-8780 GCA_964459405.1 uncultured Steroidobacteraceae bacterium
CTGCAGGCCGTCGTGGTGCTGGTCTGCATCGGCCTGATCTTCGGCCTGCGCGACACCGGGGAGCTGCGGTTCTTCTATTCACTGTTCGTGCCGGTGATCTGGATCGCCGTCCGCTGGGGCGTGCCCGGCGCGATGCTGGCGACCTGCGCGATCCAGATCGGACTGATCGCCGCCGTGCAGGGTGGACCGGTCAATGCGCCGCTGATCGAACTGCAGTTCCTGCTGCTCACGCTGGCGATGACCGCGCTGGTGCTGGGTGCGGTGGTCACGGGCCGCCATGCGGCGGAGGCGCGGCTGCGCGAGCAGGATCGTGTGCTGGCGCGGGCCATGCGGACGGCTGTCGCCGGTGAGCTGGCGACCGCACTGACGCACGAGCTGAACCAGCCGATCACGGCGCTGGTCTCGTACCTGCGGGCGGCGGAGATCCTGGCGGAGCCCCTGGGGCAGCGGGAGCCGCGTCTGTCGCAGACGCTGTCGAAGGCCGCGGGGCAGGCCATCCGCACCGCCGATGTGCTCAAGCGCCTGCGGGATTTCTATCGCGGCGGGGCGGCACGGCCGGAGCCGGTGCCGGTCGGCGAGGTCATCGCCGCGACGCTGCGGGCGCTTCAGCCACGCATCGGGCAGGCGGACGTGCATGTGGAGGTGCATCTCGAGCCCGATCTGCCCGAGGTGATCACGGATCGCATCGGGATCGAGGTGGTGCTGCATAATGTCGTGGGCAATGCGCTCGACGCGCTGGAAGAGGTTGCGGGGGTGCGACGTCTGGAAATCGGTGTGCACCGCGACGGGAACGGCATCATCATCGATGTGGACGACTCCGGACCGGGATACAGCGCGGACATCCGCTCACGCCTGTTCGAGCCCTTCGTGACGACCAAGCCGGACGGCATGGGCCTGGGTCTGTCGATCAGCCGGTCGCTGCTGCGCAGCCAGGGCGGCGACCTGTGGGCGTCGTCCAGTGCGCTCGGTGGGGCGCGATTCTCGCTGCGGGTGCCGGATCAGCCCGTCCCGCAGACGGCGGTGTGAAACCATGGACCCCGCTACCGTGTTCCTGGTCGACGATGACGTCTCGGTACGCGACTCGCTGAGCCTGCTGCTCTCGCTGAAGGGGCTGCGCACCCAGGTGTTCGCCAGCGCCGAGAGTTTCCTCGACACCTACCGCGACGACTGGCGCGGCTGCCTGATCACCGATCTGCGCATGCCGGGCATGTCGGGGCTGGAGCTGCAGTGCGCGCTGGTGCAGCGTGGCATTACGCTGCCGGTGGTGGTTCTCACCGCGCACGGCGACGTCGGCGCCACGCGGGCCGCGCTCAAGCACGGCGCCTTCGACTTCCTCGAGAAACCCGTGGACGACGACGTGCTCATCGACGTGCTCATGAACGCGCTGCGCAGCGACGCCCTGCGGCATGCGCAGGTCGCCGCCGAGGCAGACACCCGAGCCCGGATCGACCGGTTGACGCCGCGCGAACGCGACGTCCTGGGTCTGCTGGCCGAGGGCCTGCAGAATCGCGACATCGCGCTCAGGCTGGGTATCAGTCCGCGGACGGTGGAGGTCTACAAGGCGCGCATGATGGAAAAGCTGCACTGCCGCTCGCTGGCGGACGCCATCAGGATCAGCCTCGATGTCCGCGAGGGCGCCGCGACTCCGCCACGCCCGGTTCAGACCTGATCCGGTGCCCTTACGGGCCGCCCCGAATTCCGGTACCGCCATGGTTGCGGTAGCTTCCTCCGCGCATCGGGGCGATGGACTGAAGCCCGCCGTGACCGGCGTCTCCCGCGGGGGCCTGAGGTCGGCGCTCCCGTTGCCCAGCCCCCATGGATCATGGCGGGGTGGGTGGTTCTCGTTTGATACCCAAGACTGTCGCGGCGCTTCATTAGAGGCGCCGCTTTTTTTTGCCCGGGATCATCGAGTTCCTGAGGATACGCGGCGACCGGAACCGGCGTCCGGGGCGGCCCAAGTATGCTGCGCTCGCCGTGCGCACCACCGCCTGCGGAATGCTCTCCTGCGCCCGGTCCGGATGCCCTCAGGGCCGCGGCAGGTAATGGTCCACGAGCAGTACCGCGAACAGCAGTGACAGGTAGTGAATCGAGTAGCGGAAGGTGCGCATCGGCATGCTGCTGTCATTGCCGCGCCACAACAGCCATGCGTAGCGCAGGAATATCGCGTCGAGGACCAGCGCCACGACCAGATAAGCAATACCCGACATTCCCGTCAGGTAGGGCAGTATGGTCACGACTGTCAGCAGGATCGTGTAGAACCAGATGTGCAGCTTGGTGAACTCGATACCGTGGGTCACCGGCAGCATCGGAATGCCGACCTTGGCGTAGTCGTCGCGGCGCGCGATCGCGAGCGCCCAGAAATGCGGCGGCGTCCAGGCGAAAATGATCAGGAACAGCAGCAGGGCGTTCGAGTCGACGGAGTTGGTCACCGCCGCCCAGCCGAGCACGGGCGGCGCGGCGCCCGCGGCGCCGCCGATGACGATGTTCTGCGGCGTCGCGCGCTTGAGCCAGACGGTATAGATGACCGCATAGCCGATCAGTGAAACGAAGGTCAGCACCGCCGTCAGCGGATTGACCAGCAGCGCCAGGATCAGCATCGATCCGGCACCCAGCACGAAAGCGAACGACAGCGCCAGCGCTTCCGACAGATGCCCCTGCGGCAGTGGCCGGTTGCGCGTCCGCGCCATCTCGGCGTCGATGCGGGCGTCGAGCACGTGGTTGATCGCGGCGGCTGACGCCGAGGCCAGTCCGATGCCGACCGTGCCCCACACCAGCCCGGCGAGCGGTGGCCAGCCGGGCGTGGCGAGGAACATGCCGACGACGGCCGTAAAGATGATCAGGGCGACGACCCGGGGCTTCGTCAGTTCGAAGTAATCGGCGAACGTGGCGCGGTTCGTCGCAAAGGCGCGGGTCGGTCGGCTCAGGTTCATGCCAGGGACTCCCGGTGCGGAAAAGCGCTAACGCACCTTCACTGTGCCCGACAGGCGGGCGGGGCTCAGGAACCGCAGCAGGGCCACCAGCGTCACGAGCAGCAGTGCCGCCCCTGCGTTGTGCATGACGCCGAGTTCGAGCGGAAACCCGCGCCAGACGAGGTTCATGCCGACCGTGGCCTGCAGCACCACGGCCGCGACCGCAGCCAGGGCGGCGAGCCGCGCGGCGCCGCTCTGCGTACGGCGCCACACCTGCAGGCTCAGCCACCCCACGGCCACGAGCGTCACATAGGCCCATAACCGGTGCGTGTAATGTATCGCGACCCGCGCCGGGTGCTCGAGCACGCCGAATTCATAATCAATGCCGAGACCGCGCCAGAGCACGAAGCCCTCGCCGAAGTCCATCTCGGGCCAGAGTCCACCCTGGCAGGTCGGGAACGTCTGGCCGCAGGCGGGCGCCGCGTAGTTCGCGCTGGTCCAGCCACCCAGCGCGATCTGGATCCCGGCCACGACCAGGGTCAGGATGGCAAAGCGCAGCAAGGGGCGTTCCGCCGCCTTGAGTTCGCGTCGCTCCGGCGTCAGCGACAGCCAGACCAGCAAGGCCAGCGTCGACATGCCGAACACGAGATGCAGCGTGACGAACAGCGGCTTGAGCAGCAGCGTCACGGTCCACATGCCCAGCAACCCCTGGAACACAACGAGTGGAATCAGCACCAGCGGCGCGACACGCGGCTGCGCCGGGTCCTGCCGGTTGCGCACGGAGATGATGGCGAGCGCGATCAGCAGCAGGCCCAGGCCTGTGGCGAAGTAGCGATGCACCATTTCATGCAGCGCCTTCGCGTAGTCGAAGGGACGATCCGGATACCGGGCATTCGCCTCCTCGACCTTCTGCTCGACCTGCGCCGGATGCACGTGGCCATAACAGCCGGGCCAGTCGGGACAGCCGAGTCCGGCGTCGGTCAACCGAACCCAGGAGCCCAGCACGACGACGATGGCGCACAACAAGGCCGCCACGCGGGCCAGACGTAAGAACCAGGTGAGGGTCGAGGACTGTCTCATGGACCTGCGGGCTCCGCGATTCGCTGCCGAAAGGGCGGCATCATGCCGCACCGCTCAGCCGATGTGGGAGAGTTTCAGCAACCGCCGCAGGTCCTTGAGCAGGCCGCGGCGGTCCGCCTGCGGGGGATAGCTCAGGACCAGATTGCCAAGCGGATCAACTATATAGAGCCGTTCAGCGGTCGCGGGCGGCACATTGTCGAAGCGTGGGAATGGCCGCAGCAATTCTGCCCCCGCGGCATCGTCGACGCGTGCGGCCAGCAGATCGGGATGCTCACTGGCGAGCTCCGGGCCGGCGCGCAACTCGCCGACGTAGAGGAACACGCGCTGCACGCGGGACGCCTGCCGGTCGAGTGCGAGCCGCATCTGACGCGTGTCGAGCAGCGCCTGCCTGCAGGCCGCACCACAGGAGCCCGCGCCCACGTAGACGAGCGACCACCTGCCACGCAGGAATCCGCTGCCGGTCGGCTGGCCGTCCGCACGCACCAGCGAGACCTCGGCGAGTGGCCGCGCGGGGTCGAGCAGATCGCCGTGCCGGGCGCTGCCACCCGGCCGCCAGGTCGTGCCGTAATACAGCACGAAGGCCAGCACCAGCGGCACCAGGAACAGCGCGGCCAGCATGAGCAGCGGGCCGCGATGGCGTGCCGGGGGCGCCGCGGCTCCGGTCATTGCGGATCGTCCAGTGGTCGAAGGCTCATCTTGAGAAACAGTATGACCGCTGTCAGCGCCAGCGCGAACCACTGGATCGCGTAGGCCACGTGGCGCATCGGGCCGAGCCCCGGCGGTCGCCAGTCCCGCCGGAAGCCGTCGGGTGCGTCGGCATCGAGGAGCAGGATCTGCGGATACACGCGGCCGCCCAGCGCGGTGGCGACTTCCGTGCTGTCCGGGAAGTTCATGACTCGCGGCCAGCGGTACTGGTCCGTGGCTGCGAGGCGGATACCCGCGCGCGGCAGCTCGTCGATCCGGCCCCTGACGCTGCGCGGATCGGAATCGACGTCGAGCCGTGGCAATTCGCTGCGGGTCCGGCCCTGGGGGATCCAGCCGCGGTTGACGAGCAGCAGCGCACCGTCACTGCGTCGCAGCGGTGTGAGCACGAAATAGCCCGCGGTGCCATGCACCGTGATGTTGTCGAGCAGGATCTGGTGGTCCGGATCGTATCGGCCCCGCACTTCAACGCGCTGGTAGCGAGGCACGCGGTCCATTGCCGAGGACAGCGCACGCGCGCCACCGCCACCCTGCACGAACTGCCGTTCCAGTGTGCGCTGTCCCGCGGCGCGCTCGAGCTGCCAGTGGCCCAGGCCGCTGAACAGCGCGACGCCGAGGGCGGTCAGCGCAATGGCTGCCGGGCCCGGCGCGAACACCCGTCGGCCGATCCTCAATCGCACGCTATACTCCCGCGCCGCTGTCCGAGACTCCGGAGTTCCATCGTGAACCCCTTCAAGCTGCTGGTCGTGCTGGTGCTGCTCGGCATCGTCTTCAGCCTGGGCTCCGCGCTCTATCACCTCGTTCACGACCGCGGCGGGTCGCCGAAGATGGTTCGGGCGCTCACGCTGCGCATCGTGCTGTCGGTGGCCCTGTTCGTGCTGCTGTTCGTGGCCTGGGCCCTGGGGCTGATTCAGCCACACGGCGTGCAGCACTGAGCTGCCGGCGTGAACGGCCGCTGCATGGCGGCCTCAGCGCGACCTCAGCCTGCGGATCTCCGGCAGGTTGCGCCAGTGCCCCTCGATGTCCATGCCAAACCCGAAGACGAAGGTGTCCGGTACCCGCAGGCCGACATGATCCGCCGCGATCCGCGGCGCGCGCGGCAGATCCTTCAGCGCGAACACGGCGGTGCGGACTTCGACCGCCCCGAGTTCCCGACAGCGTTCCACGACGGCTGCGAGCGTGACGCCTTCGTCCAGGATGTCGTCGACGACCAGGACCGTGCGCCCCGCAAGCCTCAGGTGCGGCTCGGCGATCCAGCGCAGTGCGCCACCGGAGGTCGCGTGGCCGTAGCGGCCCACGTGGGCATAGTCGATCTCGAGCGGAAACGCCAGCAACGGCAGCAGCTGTCCGCCCACCACGACACCGCCGTTCATGACCAGCACGACGACGGGGTGGCGCGCTCCGAGTGCGGTGGTGATCTCGGCCGCGAGCCGCGCCAGCGTCGTGGCGACGACCTCGGCGGGCACCAGCACGTCGCTGCGTTCAAGCAGCGACCAGGCGTGCGTCGCTGCTCCGCTGGTATCGCTCAATTCCGGCCGTTGCATCGACGGACCGGGGAGGCCGCGTGGCCGTCCCGGGGATCAGAGCCAGTAGACGAAGATGAACAGCCCCAGCCACACCACGTCGACGAAGTGCCAGTACCAGGCGACGGCCTCGAAGGCGAAGTGGCGCTCCGGAGTGAAGTGACCCTTCAGGACCCGGAACCAGATCACGGTCAGCATGATGGCGCCCAGGGTCACGTGCAGGCCGTGGAACCCCGTGAGCATGAAGAACGTCGAGCCGTAGACGCCGGTCGACATCTGCAGGCCGAGTTCGGTCCAGGCGTGGTGATATTCCTCAGCCTGCAGGCCTACGAACAGGAAGCCCAGCAGGAACGTGGCGGCGAGGAACGCCGACAGCATGCCGCGCCTGCCGGCCCTGAGAGCATGGTGGGCGATGGTGATCGTGACACCCGAGGACAGCAGGATCAGGGTGTTGATGGCGGGCAGACCGAACGCGGGGATGACCTCGAACTCGCCGCTCTCATTGGGGCCGAGCCGGGCCGGACCATTGGTCGGCCATGACGCCTCGTAATCCGGCCAGAGCAGGCTCGTCAGACCCTTGGCGCCGCCACCGCCCAGCCAGTCCACCGACAGCTGCCGCGTATAGAACAGCGCACCGAAGAACGCGGCGAAGAACATGACCTCCGAGAAAATGAACCACATCATGCCCATTCGGAACGAGCGGTCGACCTGCGCGTTGTAGACGCCGGCCTGGTTTTCCGCGATGACGCTGCCGAACCAGCCGGTGAACAGCACGATCATCATCAGCAGCCCGATCGTGAACGCGAACGGCCCGAAGGCGGCGCCGGTCAGCCACGCGGCCGCGCCGCCCAGCATGGTCAGCAGCGACACGGAGCCGAAGAACGGCCAGGGGCTGCCGTGCGGGACGTAGTACCGATCGGATGCCGGGGCGTGGACTGCGTGTGCCATGGACGGATTACCTCGAATTATCTCATTGTGGGTCCGGCTTCGTGCCTGGACCCGGGGATGCATCGAAATCTGCAGAGCACGGCTTCAGGTCCCCGCCACCGCAGCCGTGCCCGCCGCGGATTCGACCGATTCGTAGAACGAATACGCCAGCGTCAGCCGGTCGACGCTGGCGGGCAGCTCGCGGTCGACGATGAAGCGCACGGGCATGTCGCGGCCCTCGCCGGCGGCGAAATGCTGCGGCGTGAAACAGAAACACTCCGTCTTCTGGAAGTGACGCATCGCCTGCACAGGCGTCACACTCGGCACTGCCTGGGCGACCGCCCCGCGCGAGGTGAGGTTGCGCGCGTGGAAACGTGTCTCGTACAGCACACCGGGATGCACGCGCATTTCGGTCGCCTGCGGCCGGAATTCCCACGCCCCGTCGTTGGGCACCATCGCGATGAACTCGACGGTGACGGTGCGGGTCTGGTCAGCGTCGGCGGTGGATGCGTCGGCGGTCTGCAGCAGTGACTGCCGATTGCCGATGCCGGTCAGGTCGCAGAGGACGTCGTAGAGCGGCACCAGGGCGAAGCCGAAGCCGAAGCTGCCGGCCACCATGAGCAGCAGCTTGGCCGTGAGACTGCGATGTGACGGTTTCGCACTCATGTGCCGTGTGTCAGCCCGAACCGAGCCGCAGCAGGATGAAACCGGCATACACGGCGAGCACGAGCGCGAACAACCCGATGGTCATCCGGCGCACACGCCGCCGCTGCCCGGCATCGTCCTGCGGCTGCATGGATCACTTGACCTCGGGGGCCGTCTCGAAGGTGTGGTGCGGTGCCGGCGACGGCACCGTCCACTCCAGGCCCGGCGTGTAGGCGTCCCAGACCTTCTGCGTCGCCTTCTCGCCGCCCCGCACGCAGCTCCAGACGACGTAGACGAACAGCAGCTGCGACAGGCCGAAGCCGAAGGCTCCGATCGACGAGACCATGTTCCAGTCCGCGAACTGCGGCGCGTAGTCGGGGATGCGGCGCGGCATGCCGGCGAGACCCAGGAAGTGCTGCGGGAAGAACAGCACGTTCACGAAGATCGTCGACAGCCAGAAGTGCGTCTTGGCCAGCTTCATGTTGTACATGTGGCCGCTCCACTTCGGCAGCCAGTAGTACACCGCGGCCATGATCGCGAACACGGCGCCGGGTACCAGCACATAGTGGAAGTGCGCGACCACGAAGTAGGTGTCGTGGTACTGGAAGTCGGCGGGCACGATGGCAAGCATGAGGCCGGAGAAGCCGCCGATCGTGAACAGGAACAGGAACGACAGCGCGAACAGCATCGGTGGCTCGAAGGTGATCGAGCCGCGCCACAGTGTCGTCGTCCAGTTGAAGACCTTCACGCCGGTGGGGATTGCGATCAGCATCGTCGACAGCATGAAGAACAGCTGCCCCGCGAGCGGCATGCCCACCGTGAACATGTGGTGTGCCCAGACGATGAACGACAGGAAGCCGATCGACGCGGTTGCGTACACCATGGTCTCGTAGCCGAACAGTGGCTTGCGCGCGAAGGCCGGAATGATCTCCGAGACGATGCCGAAGGCCGGCAGGATCATGATGTAGACCTCGGGGTGCCCGAAGAACCAGAA
>CAYWMY010000104.1:0-1557 GCA_964459405.1 uncultured Steroidobacteraceae bacterium
GACCCCGGGCTGGGTGCTCTCACCCTCGAGCGGCGGCAGCGCGTAGGTCTCCGACCCGACGCGCACCAGCAGCGCACGTTCACCGCTCTTCGGTCTCTCGAACAACCTGTCTCGCCCGGCTACTGCGGCTCGCGGGGCTCAGCCCGCGACCGCGGTTTCCTTGCCTTCATCGTCGGCAGAGGGCAGGCGCACGTTGCGCGCCGGCACGATGGTCGAGATCGCATGCTTGTAGACCATCTGACTGACGCTGTTACGGAGCAGCACCACGAACTGGTCGAAGGAGTCGATCTGACCCTGCAGTTTGATCCCGTTCACCAGGTAGATGGACACGGGAACCCGCTCCTTGCGCAGCGCGTTCAGAAACGGATCCTGCAGCGACTGCCCTTTAGCCATGGCGCCTATCTCCTCGTTTTTTATAGGTCTGTTTCAAGTGCGCAGCCCGGGCACAACCCGATCGCCCGGACAGCATGCCGGACAAAAAGCCTCCGGCGAATAACAAAATCCTAGCACAAGCCCACTAGGCCCCCTTGGGCCACCACGCCTCTATGGCCTTACAAATGGGGGCGAAGTTCCCCGAATCAAGACAGTCGAACCATTGCGTCCCCGGCTCGGCGCGCAGCCAGGTCAGCTGCCGCCGCGCGAGCTGGCGCGTGGCCACGATCCCCTCGTCGACGGCCCGATCGAGCTGGCAGCGCCCCGCGAGGTACCCCCAGAGCTGGCGGTAGCCGACCGAGCGCAACGCCGGCAGATCGGCGTCGAGGTCGCCGCGCCGGTAGAGACCGCGCACCTCGTCGAGAAAACCCGCGGCCATCATGGCGTGGAACCGCACGGCCAGCCGCGCCGCCAGTGCGGCGCGATCCCCCGGCGCCAGCACCAGCTTCAGGGTTCCGGGTGCGCTGCCCCCGCGCAGGTCCTGGCGTTGCCGGGCGGACAGCGGTTCACCGGTCAACAGCATGACCTCCAGCGCCCGCTGGATACGCTGGCGGTCATTGGGCTGGATGCGGGCGGCGGCCACGGGATCCCGGGCCGCGAGCTCCGCATGCAGCGCCGGCCACCCCTCCCGGGCCGCGCGTGCCTCCAGTTCGGCGCGCAGCCCTGCATCGGCTGGCGGCAGTGGCGCGAGCCCCGATTGCAGCGCCCGGAAATAGAGCATCGTGCCGCCCACCAGCAGTGGCATGCGCCCGGCCGCACGCACCGCCGCCAGCGCCGCCGCGGCATCGACCAGGAACCGTCCCACCGAGTAGCGTTCTGCGGGATCCGCGATATCGATCAGATGGTGCGGCACGCGTGCGCGCAGCTCGCGCGCGGGTTTTGCCGTGCCGATGTCGAGGCCCCGGTATACCAGGGCCGAGTCGACACTGATGATGCCGAGAGGGAAGCGCGCCGCGAGCGCCACGGCGAGCTCGGTCTTGCCGGCGCCTGTGGGGCCGAGCAGCAGGATCGCGGGATCGAGTTGCGGCGCGGACATGGCGTGGCAGTGGATCGGGCAGCGGCGTCCGGCTCGGGTTCAGCGCCCGCGCAGGAACAACCGGTCCAGCTCGGCGAGCGACAGCTGCG
>CAYWMY010000104.1:1567-8773 GCA_964459405.1 uncultured Steroidobacteraceae bacterium
GGCGGCCGTGGTTGCACTGGCTCGCGCGCTCCGTGCGCTCCATGTCGCGCAGCAGCGCATTCATCTCGGGCAGGGTCAGCATGCGGTGTGCCTTGATCGCCGCGCGGCACGCCATGGCCGCCAGCAGTTCATGCTGGCCCGTCTCGATGCGGTGACTGGCGCCGTGGCTCGCGAGGTCGCTGAGTGCGTCCTGCAGGATGGCCCCCGGGTCCGAACCGGCGAGCGCGGCCGGCACCGCGCGTACGGCGAGGGTCGCAGGCCCCAGGCGCTCGAGTTCGAAACCCGCGGCGGTGAGGTCATCGGCCGCCGCTTCCCAGATCGCGAGTTCCGCGGCGCGCAGCTCGATGCTGACCGGCACCAGGAGACGCTGCACGGCGGGTGATGCGCCGGCCGCGGCGGACTTGAGTCGCTCGTAGAGCACGCGCTCGTGACCCGCGTGCATGTCGACGATCACGAGACCGGCCTCGTTCTGCGCAAGGATGAACAGGCCGTGCAACTGCGCGATGGCGAGGCCGAGCGGCAGCTCCGCGCCATCGGCCCCGCACGTGCGCGCCGGTTCGAACGTGGCCTCGGCGATTCCGCCTGGGGCCGCCGCCGCGAGCGCGGTCCAGTCGAGTGACCCGCCGATGCGAGGTGCGCCGAGCGGCAGGGTGCCCGGAACCGGCCCCGCTGCCGCCGCAGCAGCGATGCCGTGCCCGGCGCGCGGCGCCGCACCCGGCCGCGACGCCGCGAGCGCCCGCTCCACGCTGCGGAACACGAAATCGTGCACGGCGCGGCTGTCGCGGAAACGCAGCTCCAGCTTCTGCGGATGCGCATTCACGTCGACCAGCCGTGGATCGAGCCCGAGCGACAGCACGCAGACCGGCTGCCGGCCGCCATACAGCACGTCCTGGTACCCGAGCTTCAGGGCGCTCGCCAGCAGGCGGTCGCGCACCGCGCGGCCATTCACGAACAGATACTGCTGGTCCGGCTGGGCCCGCGAACAGGCGGGCAGACCGAGCCAGCCGCGCAGCGTGAGCCCCGCCGATTCGTGCTCGACGTACAGCGCCTGCGTGATGAACTGCTCGCCGACCAGACGCGCGATGCGCGCCTCGGCCTCGGCGCGCGAGGCCGCGGCCGGGACATTGAAGATCTCCCGGCGGTTGTGCGTGAGCCGGAACGCCACGTCCGCGCGCGCGAGCGCGAGCCGCGTCAGCATGCGCGCGAGGTGCGAGAACTCGGTGGCCTCGCTGCGCACGAACTTGCGGCGCGCGGGCACGTTGAAGAACAGGTCACGCACCTCCACGGTCGTGCCGACCGGATGCGCCGCCGGCGCGACCGCACCGGACTCGCCCTCGGTGCAGAGGACCTCGGCCCCGTCCGCCACCGATGCGGTGCGCGACACGATGCGCAGCCGCGCGACCGAGCCGATCGAGGGCAGCGCCTCACCGCGGAAGCCCAGCGTGGCGATGCGCTCCAGATCGTCGAAGGCCGCGATCTTGCTGGTCGCGTGCCGCGCGAGCGCAAGCCCGAGCTCGGCGGGTGCGATACCGCCGCCGTCGTCGCGCACGCGCACGAGCTGCAGCCCGCCGCGCTCCACGTCGACCTCGATGCGGCGCGCTCCCGCGTCGAGCGCATTCTCGACGAGTTCCTTGACGACCGAGGCCGGGCGCTCGACGACCTCGCCGGCGGCGATCTGATTGACGAGCGAGTCACTGAGTACGCGGATGGGCATGGCGCTGGCGACGCGTGCGGCGTCCCGACGGCGACGGGGGCGCGAGTGTAGCAGTCCCGGCCGCGGACGCCGCGCAGCGTGTCTTCAGGGCGCCGCGAGCGGGACCGCCAGCACCACTCCGGCCGTCAGCGCGTCGCCGGCGAGGCGGTTGGCGCGACGCAGACTGTCCTCGCTGACCTGGTAGCGGCCGGCGACGTCGGCGAGCGTTTCGCCAGGCGCGACGACGTGGTTCATGGCGCGTCCGCCGGCCTGCGCGGCCAGCATCGCGACACGCGTACCGGGCGGCGGATTCGCGTAGAAGTAGTTGCGCACCCCGGCGTGGATCGCGCGCGCAAGCCGCGCCTGGTGTTCGGGCGAACGCAGGCGTCGCTCCTCGTCGGGATTCGAGATGAACGCGGTTTCGATCAGCATTGACGGGATGTCGGGCGCCTTGAGCACCACGAAGCCCGCCTGCTGCACCTGGCTGCGCTTCAGGTTGCCGACACGGTCGAGTTCGTGCAGCACCCGGGCAGCCGCATCGAGGCTCGCGGTGATGCTCGCGGTCTGCGACAGGTCGAGCAGCACCGAGGCGAGCACCTGGTCCTTGTCGTCCAGCGACACGCCGCCGACGAGGTCGGCGGCGTTCTCCTTCTCGGCCAGCCAGCGCGCCGCCTCGCTGCTCGCGCCGCGCAGCGAGAGCACGTACACGGATGATCCGTTGACGCTGCGGTTCGCAACCGCGTCGGCGTGAATCGAGAGGAACAGATCGGCCTGGTGCCGGCGCGCCACGCGGCCACGGTCGCGCAGCGCGACGAAGTAGTCGCCAGTGCGGGTCAGCACCGCGCGCATGCCGGGCTCGGTGTTGATGACGCGCACGAGTTCCCGCGCCACCGCGAGCGTCACATCCTTCTCGCGTGTGCCGGCGCGGCCGATCGCGCCCGGATCCTTGCCGCCATGACCAGCATCGACCGCGATCACGAGATCGCGCAGCGCTTTGCCCGGTGCATGCGCGGCAACCACGGGCTTTGGCACGGCCGCCGCCTGCGGTGCCGGCGAACCGCCCAGGTCGATGACCAGCCGGTGCCCCTGCCCGGCCTGCGGCTCGAGACTGAAGCTCTGCGCCTCGACCTTGCGTGCCAGTTCGACCACGAGCCGCACCGTGCGGCGTGGCTGTTTGCCGAGCCGCAGCGTCACCACGGGGCCGGCGCCCCGCGGTAACCGCAGGCGGCGCGCATGATACTCGGCGTTCGGAATATCGACGACGACGCGGGCGGGATCGTCGAGCGTGAAGCGCTTGTGCGCCACGGGGCCCGAGAGATCGAGGACCACGCGGGCCGAGTCACCCGTCGCCTGCATACGGATGCCGAGGATCTCCACTGCGGCCAGCGCCGGAGCGGAACCCGCGAGCCAGACCAGGACGATGATCAGGAGCCGCAGGATCATGGCGGTATGAGCATGGGTGAACGTGAGCGGCATTGTAGCGCTTCAGTATGCAAATTCAACTGGATCAGGTAATTACACTGATCTCGTGAGGCGCAGGATCAGCAAGACGTCGTAAGCGCTGCGATCCCGGCGGCCGACGCCTGCAGCCACCGCCGGCCGAGCGCCGTGCGCGCCTCGATTTCCGCCTGGCGCCCCGCGTCCAGGTAATGCAGCGAGACCGCCAGATCGGCCCTGCCCGCGAGGCTCGCATCGCGCTCCGGCCACTCCACGATCAGCAGCGCCTGGGCCGTCAGCAGATCGCGCGGCGCCAGGCCCTCGGCTTCGGCCGCAGCGCGCAGGCGATAGAGGTCCAGATGATGCACCTGCCAGCGCCCGAGCTCGTAGCTCTCGATGAGCGTGTAGGTCGGGCTGCGCACGGGACTCCGCTCGCCGAGGGCGCGCAGCAGACCCCGCGTCAGCGTGGTCTTGCCGGCACCGAGTTCGCCCGACAAGGTCAGCACGCACGGTCCGTCGATGGCATTCAGCGCATTCGCCAGCGCACGACCCAGCGCCTCGGTCGCCGCGGCATCAGCAAGCGGCACGCCGAGCCTCATGGATTCGCGCCGGCGCGCAGCTCCGCGAGCAGATCCGAGGCCAGCAGCCCGCGCTCTCCGGCCCGGGCCGCACGGTCGCCCGCGCGCGCATGCAGGTCGACGCCCACCGCCGCTGCGAGTTCGGGGTCGCGGCACTGTGCGAGCACCCCCGCGATCACGCCGGTCAGCACGTCGCCCATGCCGGCCGTGGCCATGCCGGGATTGCCGGCATTGCAGACCCAGGGCGGCCGCCCCTCGCGAGCGATCAGCGAACCCGCGCCCTTCAGCACCACGATGCCGCCGTAGCGCGCGGCGAGTTCCAGGGCCGCCTCGCGCCTCTCACGCTGGATCGCGGCCGTGCCGCACTCGAGCAGGCGTGCCGCTTCGCCGGGATGCGGCGTCAGGACCCAGTCGTCCGCGCGCCGCGGCGCCTGCGCCAGCAGATTCAGCGCGTCGGCATCGAGCACGCGCAGGCCCGCCCGATCGGCGACGGCCGCGTACAGGCTCCGCGCCCAGGCGCTCTGCCCGAGGCCGGGACCCAGCGCGACGACATCGGCCGCATCGAGATACGGCCGCGCCTGCGCCGCGTCCTCGATGCCATGGCAGATGACCTCCGGACGTGCGATCACCAGCGACGACGCATGCACCGGATGTGTCAGCACCGTCACGAGCCCGGCACCGGTGCGCAGCGCGGCCTCGGCCGCGAGACGCACGGCGCCCGGCATCCCGGGCCCGCCACCCACGATGGCGACGCGCCCCGCGCTGCCCTTGTGCGCCAGGCGCGGGCGGCGCGGCAGCGCGGCCCGCGTGAGCGTGGGTCCGATCAGGCGCAGCGCACAGGACGCGCCGGCGAAAGCGACCGGTGGTACATCGAGGTCGTCGCAGGCCAGCAGCCCGGTGTACTCGGGTCCTTCGCCCAGCCAGAACCCGGGCTTGAGTCCGACGAAGGTGATGGTGGCCGCCGCGCGCACGGCAGCGCCCAGGACCGCGCCCGTGTCGGCGTGCAGTCCCGACGGCAGGTCCAGCGCCAGAACCGGGCGCCCCGCGGCGTTCACGGCCTCGATGCACGCCCGCAGGCTCGCGGCCACCGGCCGGTCCAGTCCGGTACCGAGCAGGGCGTCAACGACGACGTCGGCGTCGGGGAGCCGCACGTCGGGCCAGGCCCGCACCGCCCCGCCCGCGGCGACGAAGTCCGCGTGGGCCCGGGCCGCATCACCCTTGAGTGCCGCGGGATCGGCGAGTGCGACCAGTTCGACCTCGAGACCTGCGGCACGCGCGAGCCGCGCGAGCACGTAACCGTCGCCGCCGTTGTTGCCGGCGCCGCAGAGCACCAGCACGCGCCGTGTGGCCGGCCAGCACTCGCGCAGAAAGTCGAGCGCCGCGGCGCCCGCGCGATTCATCAGTACGTAGCCGGAGACACCGAGCGTCTCGATCGCGAAGGCGTCGGCCGCGCGCACGTCATGCGCACGGTACACGGATTCGGGAAGGGTCCTCATTCGACAAGTCTATACTGCCGCGCCATGTCTCGAAGCCCGCCCGCTCCGGCTGAACTCGATGCGCTGAAGGCACGCATCGCGGCATGGGCCGCGGAGCTCGGTTTTCAGCAGCTCGGCGTCGCCGACACGAGGCTCGATGCCGATGCTGCGAACCTGCACGCCTGGCTCGACGCCGGCATGCACGGCGAGATGGCGTTCATGCAACGCCATGGCCGCAGGCGCACGCACCCGGCCGAACTCGTGCCCGGCACGCTGCGCGTGATCTCCGTGCGCATGAACTGTCAGGCACCGGATGGTGCGGCGGCCGACGACGTGCTCGCCGACGGCGAGCGCGCCTACATCGCGCGCTATGCGCTCGGCCGCGACTATCACCACATCGTGCGCCCGCGCCTGCAGAAGCTCGCCACGCGCATCGCGGCCGAGATCGGCCCCTTCGGCTATCGCGCCTTCGTCGATTCGGCACCCGTGCTCGAAAAGCCGCTCGCGCGCAACGCGGGCCTCGGCTGGATCGGCAAGCACACCAACCTCATCAATTCCAGCGCGGGCTCGCTGTTCGTACTGGGCGAGCTGTTCACGGACCTGCCGCTGCCGCCCGATGCGCCGGCCACGGACCATTGCGGCAGCTGCAGCGCGTGCCTCGCCGCCTGTCCGACCGGCGCGATCGTGGCGCCCTACCGGCTCGATGCGCGGCGCTGCATCTCCTATCTGACGATCGAGTACCACGGCCCCATCCCACCCGGGTTCCGCCGCGCCATCGGCAACCGCGTGTTCGGCTGCGACGACTGCCAGCTGGTCTGTCCGTGGAACAAGTTCGCGCGGCGCGCGGACGAGCCCGACTTCCGCACGCGGCACGGGCTCGACGCGCCGCGCGCGGCGGAGCTCTTCGGCTGGACCGAGGACGAATACCTGCGACGCACCGAAGGCAGCGCACTGCGCCGGCTGGGCTACTGGCGCTGGCTGCGCAATCTCGCGATCGCACTCGGCAACGCGCCGCGTTCGCAGCAGGCCGTCGACGCACTGCGCGCGCGGCGTGACTTCGACCACGAGATCGTGCGCGAGCATGTGCAGTGGGCGCTCGAGCAGCAGCAGGCGGCGAGTACCGGCGAATCGCGCTGAACGGCCCGCCGATCGTGCGGGCTGGTCGGCTGGACGCGGGGTCGCGCCACCCCTGCCGCACTCGACAAGCCGGCAGCGGGCCGTCGCGGCACCGAGACCCCCCGCCGCGGCCGACGTGGCCGGCGGCATGGCACGGCAACGGCGCGAACCGCGGCTATCGCTTCGCGTCCAGCCGGACCAGCAGATTGTCGATGAGCCGCGTCCGACCGAGGCGCGCCGCCGCGAGCAGCACGAGTTCCTCGTCCGCGACACGCGGCGGCAGCAGGTCGGATGGGCGCCGGAACGAGACATAGTCCGGCACGAAACCGGCCGTGCTCAGTTCCCGCATGGCCTGCGCCTCGAGGTCCATGTAGCGGCGCTGGCCGTCCAGCACGTGCTGGCGCGTGCGACGCAGCACCTCGTAGAGCCGCGACGCCCGGTTACGTTCACCAGGCGACAGGTACTGATTGCGCGACGACAGCGCCAGCCCGTCGTGGTCACGCACGATGGGGCCGCCCTCGATGGCGATCGGCATGCAGAGGTCCTGCACCATGCGCCGGATGATCGCGAGCTGCTGGAAGTCCTTCTCGCCGAAGACGGCGACGTCGGGCTGCACGATGTTGAACAGCTTGGCGACCACGGTCGCGACGCCGGCGAAATGTCCGGGCCGGATCTGGCCTTCCAGGATGCTGGTCAGCTCCGGCACATCGATGAGCGAGGTGCGTTCGACACCCATCGGGTACATCTCGAACGCCGTCGGCGTGAACAGCAGGTCCGCCGGGGTCTGCTCCAGCAGCGCCGTATCGTGCTCCAGCGTACGCGGATAGCGGCTGAAATCCTCGTTGGGCCCGAACTGCAGAGGGTTCACGAAGACGCTGACGACCAGCCTGTCCGCATGCTCGGCTGC
>CAYWMY010000105.1:0-8738 GCA_964459405.1 uncultured Steroidobacteraceae bacterium
GACATGCGCAGCGCCAGCTCGAAGAAGCCCTCGTTCACCGTGCGCATCTCCTGAAGCAGCCGCGCGGAGGGTGTCTTCGCCACGTCGTCGAACTTCTCCCGCTGCGCCTCCAGGGAGGCCGTGTAGGGTCTCCGCGGATCGCCGTGATCGAGCAGTTCGCACACCCCCTGCAGCTCGTCCAGCAGCACGCGGCCCCACGCGTCGAGCGCCACCGGGCGCCCGCCGTCGACGAGCACGAGACCCGGCTCGCGGCCACTCCGCGCGACCTGCACGTGGTTCGCACCGCAGACATCGATCTCGTCCGGGCCCAGCGGATCGCTGCGCTTCAGCACGCACAGCGCGGCAAAGGCCTCCAGAAAGCGCAGCTTGTTCTGGTTCACGCCGACGGGATCGAAGGCGCTCACGTCGAGCGAACGCATCTCGACGTACTCGACGCCGGCCCGCTTCAGGGCCGTGGTCGGGCGCTCTCCCGAGCGTGCCACGCGCTTCGGGCGGATGAAGCTGTAGTACTCGTTCTCGATCTGCAGCACGCTGGTGCTGAGCTGCTGCCAGCGGCCGTCCCGCTTGACGCCGAGGCGCTGGTAGTCAGGGTGCGGCGTGGCCATGAGCCGCAGCAGGTCCCGCACATACTCGTCACGGGAGTTGAGCGAGATGTGCACGCCCGCCTGGCTCTTGTTGCGGTAGCCGAGGTCGCTCATGCGCAGCGTGGTCGCCTGTGGCCCGTAGAGCGTGCCGCGGCCGAACTCCTCCAGCCCGGGTGCCACCTCGCGGCCGTGGAAGAAGGACCGGCACAGGGCGGGCGACACTCCGAACAGGTAATTCAGGATCCAGCCATGGCGGTGATAGTTGCGCAGGAGCGCGAAATACGCCTCGTCGACGAAGTCCTGGCCCGTGCTGCGGGCCTGCCAGGCCTCGTGCAGCACCGGCCAGAACTGCGGCGGGAACGAGTAGTTGAAATGCACCCCCGAGATGGCCTGCATCACGCGGCCGTAGCGAGCCGCGAGCCCGGCGCGGTAGACAGTCTTGAGCCGTCCGAGATTCGAGCTGCCGTACTCGGCGATGGGCACGCTGTCGTCGCCGCGCAGCGCGCAGGGCATCGAGGTCGCCCACAGCAGTTCATCGCCGAGGTGCTGGTAGGTGTACTGGTGGATGTCGCGCAGGTACGCCAGCAGTTCCCAGGTCTCGGGGAAGGCCGGCGTGATCAGCTCAACGAGCGCCTCTGAATAATCGGTCGTGATGTGCTCGTTCGTGAGCGCTGATCCCAGCGGCCCGGGATGAGGCGTGGTGGCGATACGGCCATCGGGCGTGACGCGCAGGGATTCCTTCTCGACACCCTTGAGCCCGCGCTGCAGCACGCTTCGTTCGCCGCTGCCGATCAGCACGGCCAGGCGGCGCTCGAAAACGTGGTCAACACGCGGACTCGACATCGCTTCCCCCGGATCGCGCATCCCGGCAGGTGCCCGTTCGAATCCGGTACGCCGCAGCGGCGCGGATGCTCGCGGACCCCTGGCGGGACAAAAGGTCCGCCATTCTAGCCGCGCTGACCCAGGGCTGCCGACACGGCCGCGGAGCCGCACGCTGCGCGGCGATCGGTGCCCGGCCGGCCGCGGCAAGTGCGCCGGCGTCAGCGCTCGATGATGGCCGTGACGCCCATGCCGCCCGCGGTGCACACGGAGATGAGGCCGCGTCCGGAGCCGCGCTCGGCAAGCGCCTTGGCCAGCGCAGCGAGCATGCGCGCGCCGGTCGCCGCGAACGGGTGACCCATGGCCAGCGAGCCACCGTTGACATTGAGGCGCTCGCGATCGATGGCACCGAGGGGTGACGCGAGGCCCAGCGCGTCGCGGCAGAATTCGGCGGACTGCCAGGCCTTCAGCGTGCAGAGCACCTGCGCGGCGAAGGCCTCGTGGAACTCGAACAGATCGAAATCCGCGAGCGTGAGCTTCGCATCGGCCAGCAGCCGTGGCACGGCGTAGGCGGGCGCCATCAGCAGCCCGTCGCGCTTCACGAAATCGACGGCCGCGACCCGGGCTGCCGTGAGGTGCGCCAGCACCGGCAGATCACGCTCGCGGGCCCAGTCGTCGGTGGCCAGCAGCACACCCGCGGCACCGTCGGAGAGCGGCGTGCTGTTGCCGGCCGTCAGCGTGCCGTCGACGGCGAACACCGGCGGCAACGTCGCGAGCCTTGTCAGCGAAGTGTCGCGACGCAGGTTGTCGTCGGCGCTGAGGCCCTGATAGTCGATGAGCAGGTCGTCGTGGAATCCCGCGTCGTAGGCGCGCGCGGCGTGGCGATGACTCTCGAGCGCGAACGCATCCTGCTCGGCCCGACCGACCTCCCAGTCGCGCGCCATCTGCTCGCAGCTCTCGCCCATCGACATGCCCGTGCGCGGTTCGACCACGCCCGGCAGCACCGGTTTGAAGTGCCCCGGGCGCAGCGACAGCCACGGCTTCAGCCGCGCGGTCAGCGAGCGGCCGCGGAGGCTGCGCAACAGCAGCCGCTGATAGGCGTGGGGATAGCTGATCGGCGGGTCGCTGGCGGTGTCGGTACCGGCCGCGATACCGCTGTCGATCTGACCGAGCGCGATCCTGTTGGCGATCAGGATCGCGGCCTCGAGGCTCGTGCCGCAGGCGCGCTGCAGGTCGAATGCCGGCGTCTCGGCCGCGAGGCCACTGCCCAGCACGGCCTCGCGCGCGAGGTTCCACTGGCTGCTGTGCCGGATGACCGCACCGGCCGCGACGTCGCCCAGGCGCTCGCCCTCGAGGGCGAAACGCTCGACCAGTCCGCGCAGCACCTGCGTGAGCATTTCACGGTTGCCCACCTCGGCGTAGGCACCGTGAGCGCGCGCGAAGGGAATGCGCACCCCGCCCACGATGGCGACCCGGCGCGGCTGAGACCCGACCAGCATTCAGTTCCCCTTCGCTGCGGCTGCGCACGCAGAATGCCACCGGAAACGGGGACGGACACCAGGCAAGTGCGGGCAGGCGCCGTATCCTGTCCAGGAAGCAATACCTGTGCCGACTTCCTGGCTGCCGGCGGGCGCGGACAGCATCATTCCGGATCGGGTTCGTAGTAGCCGTGCTCGAGCGTCTCGATGTCGGTCACGACATCGTCCTCGAAGCGCAGGCGGCGCATCAGGCGATGCGGCCCCAGGTTGTAGGTCCAGTACTCGACGGGTACCGGAATCTCGGCATCGGACAGGAAGTAGCGCCGGCCGTTGATCCACCACGATGGTCGCCGCCAGACCTCGCGGCGCGTCACGAAGGCCGGTGCGCCGCACAGGGCCCGGACTTCCGCCATGGTCGTGCCGTCGGTGATCAGGCGCGAACCACAACGGAAGGAGTCCGCAGCGGCTGGAGCCGCGGCTGCCACGAGCCCGACCAGGATCAGCGCTTTCATCACAACAGTATGGCGTATTCCCGCGTGAATCGATGCTGAACACGGGCTACCATCGCCGGATGCCCCGCTATTCAGCCGACCCTGCTCCGTCTGCGCAGCAGCCGCGCGCCCTGGGCGTACTCGTCGCGAATCTCGGCACACCGGAGGCTCCCACGCCGGCGGCGGTGCGCCGCTACCTCGCCGAGTTCCTGTGGGATCCGCGTGTCGTCGAGCTGCCACGGCCGCTCTGGTGGCTGATCCTCAATGGCTTCATCCTGCCGTTCCGTCCGCGCCAGAGTGCACGGGCCTACCGGGAGATCTGGACCGGGCAGGGCTCGCCGCTGCTGCTCACGACGCGCGACATCGCCGCCGGCATCGGTCAACGGCTCGGCGCAGCCGTCGTGGTCGAGCCCGGCATGAGCTACGGGCAGCCATCCATCGCGGCCGCACTGGAGCGTCTGCGCGCCCGCGGAGCCGGGCGCATCGTCGTGCTTCCGCTCTATCCACAGTATTCGGGCTCGACCACGGGCTCGGTGTTCGATGCCGTCGCCCGCACGCTGCAGCGCTGGCGTCGCGTGCCGGAACTGCACTTCATCGCCGGTTACCACGACGCCCCCGCATACATCGCGGCTCTGGCCGAGAGCGTGCGCGAGCATTTCGCACGCGCCGGTCGCAGCCACCTGCTGATGTCCTTCCACGGCACACCGAAGGCGTTTCTCGATGCCGGTGATCCTTACCAGGGGCAGTGCCTCGAGACCGGGCAGATGCTCGCCGACGCACTGGGACTCGCGGCCACGGACTGGAGCCTGACGTTCCAGTCGCGACTCGGCCGCGGCGAATGGCTGCAACCCTACACCGATGTCGTGCTGCGGGAACTGCCGGGCCGGGGCGTGCGGCGCGTTGCGGTCATCTGCCCCGGATTCGCGGCCGATTGCCTCGAAACGCTGGAGGAAATCGCCATGCGTGGCCGCGAGACCTTCCTCGAGGCGGGCGGCGATGGCTGCGATTTCATTCCGTGCCTCAACGCACGCGCGGATCACATCGCCGCACTCGCCGAGCTCGTGCGGCAGGCGACACCAACGGAATCCGCCGCGGGATGCGACAGCGCGGCGACCTTGCGTGCGGCCCGGGCCGCGGCGCAGGCCGCCGCAGGAGACCTGGCGGGATACCGGTAGCCATGCTCGGTCGCTTCCTCGAAGTCTCGATCCACTGTGCCGACGTGCTGGAATCCCTGCGCTTCTACGAGGCGCTCGGCTTCTCGCAGGCGCCGGTCGGGGAGACCTGGAAGCATCCCTACGCCGTGCTGACCGACGGACGTCTGCATCTCGGACTGCACGGCTACCGCTTCGATTCCCCTGCGTTGACGTGGGTGCAGTCCGGGCTGCGCCGGCACGTGCCGGTGCTCGAGGCCGCAGGTGTGGAATTCGAGTTCCTGAAGCTCGGCGACGAATGCTTCAACGAGCTCGGCTTCCTCTCACCGGATGGCCAGATGATCACGCTGCTCGAAGCGCGCACGTATTCGCCGGTGGCGCGCGCAACGCGGGAGGTTTCGCTGCTCGACTGGTTCGAGGAGGTCCTGCTGCCCTGCTCCGCCATCCCCGCGTCCCGGGCATTCTGGGAACGCCTCGGATTCGTGGCCGTCGAGGACAATGAACGGCCCGTGCCGCACGTCGGGCTGACCTCGGACTCGCTGAACCTGGCTTTGACGGACCACCCGGCCGTCGGGGAACCGCTGCTGATGTTCAAGACGGCGGACCTCCCGGCGCGGCGCGAGGGCCTCATGGCGGCGGGCATCGAGCCGGCACGACTGCCACGCGGCATGGACCCGCAGCGGGCGCTGCTGCTTCGCGCCCCGGAGGGTACGGGCCTGCTGGTCGTCGAAGAGGAATGACCGCCCGGTGCGCGCACCGGGTGGTCGGCCCGTTGCAGTGAACTCGCACACGTCCCCGGGGTCGCAGCACACAGAGGTGCTGATCATGAAGACCCGTGCCGTCGCGGCGACGCTGCTGCTGGCCATCAGTCCGGCAGTCATCGCCCAGCCTGTACAGACACCCATCACCGGACGCGAAGCTTCGATCCCGTTCGCGACCCTCGGCGGCATCGAGGACTGGCGCGCGAACGGGGACAAGGGCCTGTGGATTCGTGGCCGCTCCCGCAACTGGTATTACGCCGAACTGATGGGCAGCTGCATCGGCCTGGGTTTCCAGGACCGCATCGGTTTCGTGATCGAACCCTACGGCAGCTTCGACAAGTTCTCCTCGATCGTCGTCGAGGGCCGCATCTGCCACATCAAGACGCTGCGGGAGTCCGACCCGCCGCCGAAGAAGAAAAAGAAGCTGCCGAGAACGCCGCCACGCTCGCCTTAGGCCTGTTCGATCTCCTGGCACGCTGCGGCTGCCGGGCGTTTCGTGGCATGCCGGTGACGACGGGCAACGTGCACGCATGGTTGCACGAGCGAGGCACGCCGCCCGCCACCGCCAGCGGCCGCATGCAGGCCCCCGTGGCTGCCAGGACTCAGAACGGCGTCGGCCAGACGGTGCGCTGGCGCGCAACCAGAACGATCCAGCTGACGACCAGGATCGCCGCGACAAAAGCAGCGATGCGGATGGCGCGTGTGCGGCCACGCTTCAGCGCCACGGTGCCGAGGCCGATGTAGACGACGAGGCCGATGACTTTCGCGGTGAGCCAGTCATCGCGGAACGGGTACTGGTGCGTGAGGTGCACGAGACCGAGTGCGGCGAGCAGCAGCACGGTATCGACGACGTGCGGCAGGATGCGCAGCACGCGCCCGCGCTGCAACGGGGACTCCGTCAGCATCAGCACGCCGCGCAACAGGAACAGCGTGATCGAGAGCGTGACAGCACCGACGTGCAGGTGCAGCAGCAGGGCATGGTCCATGAGGGGAATCCGGGTGTGTCGGTGCCGGGATGATACGGCCCGCGCGGCTCAGCCGCGCGCGCCGGCCAGCCGGCGTGCCGCCAGGCTGCCCGTCTTCTCGCCAGCCGTTGACAGCCGCAGCGTGAACAGCACCTTGACCTCGTTGCCGACAGCATCGGTGCTGCGCCATTCACCCTGTCCCACGCCGAAATCCAGCCGGCGCAGCAGCGCGGTCCCCGTGAGCGTCGCGCCGGTTCCGGTGCGCGTGAACGTGAAGCTCACCGGCACCGGCCGGGTGACGCCGCGCAGCGTCAGCTGCCCGTCCGCGACGAAACCGGCCTTCGTGCGACGGAACTCCGTGGCGACGAAGCGCGCCAGCGGATACTTCCCGACGGCAAAGAAATCGGAGTCCTTCAGCGCGCTGTCGCGATCGGCATCCTTCGTCTCGACCGAGGCGGTCTCGACCTCGACGTCGAAGCGGCTGCCGGCCAGATCGCGCTCGTCGAACACAATGCTGGCGCTGAACCTTGCGAAGCGGCCCTCGAACTCGGCGCCTGCCTGAGTCGCGCGAAACCGCAGCTCGCTGCCCGCGTCGGTCCGCCACGGCGTCGCGGCCAGCGCGCCCGTGGCCAGCAGCGACAGCACGAGAATGGCGAACAGGCGCGATCGCACGATCATCATCCCCATGGCAGCATGCGCCGCAGTACGGTGTCGCGATCGAGGAAATGATGCTTCAGCGCAGCCAGCGCGTGCAGGATCGCGAGCACGAGCAGCAGCGTCCCCAGGATCTCGTGGCCCTCGTGGAATACTTCCTTCAGTCCCTCAGCGGGCTGGACCAGATCGGGGAGCTGGACGAGACCGAACCAGCTCACCGGGTAGTTCGACGCCGAGGACCACATCCATCCCGACAGCGGCATGGCGAACATGACGCCGTAGAGGCCCCAGTGCGTTGCCTGGGCGACGGCGCGCTCCCATGGCTTCATGGTCGCCGGCAGCAGCGGCGGCGGAGACACCGTGCGCCACACCAGCCGGACGGCCGCGAGCAGCAGCACGGTGATGCCGATTGACTTGTGCAATGCCGTGAGTTCGAGGCGCTGGGCGCTCAGGCGTGGCAGGTCCTCGACCGTGCTCGCGAGCACGAACTGCGCAATGATCAGTCCGACCACGGCCCAGTGCAGCAGCTGCGCCACATGACCGTACCGATCAGCGGTGTTCTTCAATGGCATCTCGGGTTCTCCGGTGACACCGGGCCGTGAGGGCCGGCATGGACGCGGGGAAGTTTAGCCCGCCCCACGGCGGCGCCGACAGCCGCTGACGTCAACGGCGCGTCAGGAAGCCGCAGAGACCGCGGACATGGGGCCGCGGGGTTGAGCCTTGCAGCCGCACTCCGGCCTCGGCAATCTGAAGGCATGCGACGCATGGTCTCCTGGCAGGTGACCTGCTCCGGCGTGGCGGCGATGTGTGTCATCGTCGTGCTCGCCGCCTGCGCCCGGCGGCCGCGTGGCATCCCGCCGCCCCCGCCCGCCGTCACGGCTCCGGCTGCACCGTCGCCGCTCGTGCCCACGCAGCGCTACACCATCGCCGCGGGAGAAGTGCGCGTGCGTGTCTATCGCGACGGGCCGCTGGCGCGACTCGGGCACAACCACGTCGTCACGACGACCGCGCTCACCGGAGAGATCGAACTCGCTGAACCACCGGCCGCCAGCCGGTTCCTGCTGCAGCTGCCACTCGATTCGCTGCAGGTGGACCTGCCGCAGGAGCGCAGTGCGGCCGGGGCGGATTTCAGCGCGCCGGTGCCGCAGAAGGATCGCGAGGCCACGCGCCGCAACATGCTGGGTCCCGACCAGCTCGATGCCGACCGCCATCCCCTGCTCGTGATCCGGAGTTCGGCCCTGACCGGCGGGCCCGAGCACTGGGTTGCGCGCGTGCGGCTGCAGCTGCGCGGCAGCGAGCACGGACTCGAGGTCCCCTTCCGTTTGTCACGATCGCAGCATGAAGTGCTCGTGGCGGGCAGCCTGACCATCGACCACGCCGCAATCGGCCTCGTTCCGTTTTCGGTAGCGCTCGGCGCCCTGCGGGTGCGGCCGGGAATAGAGGTCGATTTCAGGCTGCGGGCGCTGCCGGAGAGTCCTCGACCAGCCGGAACTTGACACGCGTGCTGAACCGGCACTCCACCGGCTCGCCGTGGCGGCGTGCGGGCTCGAAGCGCCAGGTGCGGACCCCGTGGGTCGCCGCATCCTCGAACAGGCCCGCGGGCTCCGCGCCCAGCACGCGGACCCAGCCGACATTGCCGTCGCGCAGCACAATGAAGGACACATCGACAAAGCCCTCGGTGCCCACTTCGCGGGCCGCCTCGGGATAGGGCGGCACATCGCGCACGACCGCCCGCGCCGCGGTCAGATCGGGCGCCGCGCAGCTGGGCCAGTCGGCCTGTGCGCGGGTGGACAGCACCAGGCCCGCCAGCACCAGGAACCAGGCCGGTACGGCGG
>CAYWMY010000106.1:0-8726 GCA_964459405.1 uncultured Steroidobacteraceae bacterium
ACGATCTTCGTGCTGCACCGGGGCGCGCTCGAGGAGTTCGTGCCCGTCGCGGCCGAGGTCACACACCTCGTCAACGAGCATGCCGGACTCGAGGTCGCGCAGGTCGTGCCGGTCAAGCGCATCCCGAAGACCACGAGCGGCAAGGTGCAGCGGCATCTGCTCGAACAGGCCTTCGTCGCCGGCGAGTTCGCGGCCGAGATGGAGGAACTGGCCCGGCTGCAGGAAGCGGCCCACGGTCACGCACACGCCGCGTCCGGTGCCGTGCAGCAGCAGCTCAAGGCAATCGTCGATGCCGCACTGCCGGGCAAGCGCATCGAGGTCACCGACAACCTGTTCGAGATCGGCGCGAGCTCGCTGACACTGATCCAGATCCACGAGCAGATCGACGCACGGTATCCGGGTCTCGTCGACCTCACGGAGCTGTTCGACTTCCCGACCGTCGAGCAGCTCGCCTCACATCTCGAAGGCAAGCTGGCGGCCACGCAGCGCTGAATCGGAAAGGAGGACATTCTTCATTTCCCCCGCTCACTGCGAGGCCGCGATGCCCTCCCGCGCGCGCTGGCGGATGTAGTGCTGCAGGTCGTCGATGTCCCGGGCCGTGAGTTCCTCGAAGCGCGGCATGCCCGCGGACAGCAGGCTGCCGTGGATGACCACGCGGGTCAGCGCTTCGGCCGACAGCGGCACGCCCGAACGACGCAGGTCGGGTGCTGTGCCGGCAGCGACCAGCCCGATGCCGTGGCATATCAGACAGCGAGTGCGCGCCAGCGTCGCGCCACGCGCAGCCTTCGCGGCATCGACCACGAACTGCGGATCATCGACGAACGGCAGCGTGCGCGGACCCGGCGGCGGCAGCGCCGCACTGCCATCGAGCGCGAAGGTCAGCACGCGGCGCGGCTGCAGCCGGTACTCCCACTCCGGCACGGCGCCCGACGGCCGGCCCGTGCTGCGCCAGCCGGTGATCACAGTGATGTACTGGCGGCCGCCGGCCGTGTAAGTGATCGGCTGTCCCTGGATGCCCGCCTGCGCGTTGAAGGACCAGAGCCTGCGTCCCGTGTCCGCCGCGTAGGCCACGAACTCACCGGTCGCGCGGCCCTGAAGCACGAGGTTGCCGGCGGTCGCCATCGCGCCGCCGTTGATGACGCCCGGGAGTGGCACCTCCCAGACGGCCTTCTGCCGGACCGGGTCCCAGGCGAGCAGCGAACTCGCGGGCGGCGGTACTTCGATCGGCGGATCGGCCGGGCCGATGGCGTTGTTGATGGCGTAGTTCGGCAGCGGCTTCCACGCCGCGAGCTCGCCGGGCGGATCGGCGTAGACGCTGCCGTGTTCGCTGGTCGGGATGTAGACCAGGCGCGTTGCAGGGCTGTAGGACATCGGTGCGACGGCGTGCGCGCCCACGGCGCCGGGGTACAGCAGCACGCCGCGGCGGCCCGCGAAGCGCGCCTCGGGTCTCTCGACCGGCCGCCCCGTCTTCCGGTCGATGCGCAGGGCCCAGCTCGCCTTCGCGAACTTCTCCGCGGACAGCAGCCGGCCGTTCTGCCGGTCGATGACGTAGAAGAAGCCATTCTTGGGCGCGTGCAGGATCACGGGGCGTTGCCGCCCGCGGATCCTGAGGTCGGCGAGTTCGATGTCCATGGCCGCGTTGTAGTCCCAGGTCTCGCCGGGATTGACCTGGTAGTGCCAGACGTACTCGCCGCTGTCGGCGTCGAGCGCGACGATCGAGCACAGGAACAGGTTGTCGCCGCCGCCCGGGCTGCGCACCTTCTGGTTCCACGGCGCGCCGTTGCCCGTGCCGAGGTACAGGCGGTTGAACTTCGGGTCGTAGGCCATGGCGTGCCACACGGTGCCGCCGCCGCCGAAGCGCCACCACTCGCCCGTCCACGTCTTCGCGGCCATCTTCATGGCCTCGTTCTCGAAGCCGTCGGCCGGGTTGCCGGGCACGGTGTGGAAGCGCCACGCCTGCCGGCCGGTCTCGGCATCGTAGGCCGTGACGTAGCCGCGCGTCGGACCGAAATCCGCGCCCCCGAAACCGATCGCAACCTTGCCGTTGAACACCCACGGCGGCCCGGAGATGTACGCCACGCGGCCCGGTTCCAGCGTCTGCACGCTCCACAGCAGGCGGCCCGTCTTCGCATCGAGCGCAATCAGGCGTCCATCGAGCGTGCCCGTATAGACCTTGCCCTTCCAGAACGCGATGCCGCGGCTGCCCCAGGCCATGCGCAGCCGCGGTCCCGCGGCCTCGGGAACCTGCGGGTCGTACTGCCACAACAGCCGTCCGGTTGCGGCGTCCATCGCGTGGACGATGCTGTAACCCACCGCGAAATACAGCACGCCGTCGATCACCAGCGGCGCCGTGAACGTGCTGCCGCGCGGCGGCAGGTCGTAGTACCAGGCGAGCCCGAGACTCGCGGCGTTGCCATCATTGATCCCGGCGAGCGGACTGAAGTGGTTCTCGCTGAACGTGCGGCCATACGACGCCCAGTGGGCGCCATCGCGCTCGTCGGCGAGCAGGCGGTTGTCGACCGTGGTCTGTGCGGCGGCCGCGATGCCGGCCAGTGCGGCGGCGAGGAATGCGGCGACCCGAAGACACGCACGAGTCTGCATCGATCGAGACCTCCCTGAGCGGCGCGGGCGGCACCAGTCCGGTACGTGCCGGTCCACCATCCAGGACCCCATGATGCATGAAGCCTTGACGCGCAAGAACTCGGCCGCAGACGCACGGCCGGCCGCAACGCGGGCCGCGCGCTTGCTATGCTCGCGGCGAACACCCCCTGCCGAGAGCGCCCATGACAAGAACGCTCGCCGCGCTGTTCGCTGCTGCTGCATTGCACGGCGCAATGCATGTCGCGGCCGCGTCGCAACCGGCAGCGACGCCAGCGGCAGCCACACCCGGGACCGCGCCCGCCGCGGGCGCCGCCTCTGCCCGCGGCGCATCCGCCGCGGCCGGCCTCGGCCACTTCTCGCCGCAGGGCAGCATCAGGGCCGTGCGCCAGGCGAGCGCGCGCTTCGTAACACCGATGGTGGCGCTCGGCGACCCGCGCCTGCCCGATCCCTTCACGATCGATTGTGCGGCGCCGGGCCGGGGCCGCTGGGTCGATGGCCGCAACTGGGTCTACGACTTCGAGGCTGAACTGCCCGCGGGCCTGCGCTGCACGTTCCGCGTGAAGGACGGCCTCACGGACCTCGCCGGCCGGGCCGTGAGAGCGCCACACCCCTTCGTGTTCGACACGGGCGGTCCCGCGATCCTGGCCTCGCTGCCGCACGAGGGTCACGAGTACGTCGACGAGAACCAGGCCTTCCTGCTCAGGCTCGATGCGATCGCCACGCCCGAGTCCATCGCCGCGCACGCGCGTTGCGTCGTCGAGGGTCTCGCCGAAACCCTCCGGGTGCGCGTGCTCGCTGGCGAGGAACGCCGCGCGCTGCTCGCACAGCGTCGCCAGCTCGGCCATGCCTATCTGCGCCTGCTCCGGGGCGAAGCGACGGACGCGATGCCCGACACGAGCGGTCGCGCGATCGAGCAAGCCGAGACGCTGCTGCTCGCGATCGCGTGCCAGCGCCCCCTGCCGGCGGGCGCGGCCATGCAGCTCGTCTGGGGCCGCGGCATCACCGCCGCGAGCGGCATCGCGACGCAGAGTGACCAGCGACTGGGTTTCCGCGTACGACCGGAATTCACGGCGCGCGTCGAATGCCAGCGCGTCAACGCGCACGCGGGCTGCCTGCCCTTCAGGCCCATCGAAGTCCGCTTCAGCGCACCCGTGCCGCGCGCGCGCGCGCTGGCCGTGAAGCTCGTCGCCGGCAGCATCAGCTACGCCGCGCGCGCCGGCGATGCCGCGCAGGCGCCGATGCTCGAGTCCATCCGCTTCGAAGGCCTGTTTCCGCCCCTGAGCACGGTCTTCGTCATGCTGCCCGGCGGGCTCGTGGACGACGCCGGCCGGCCGCTCGCGAACGCCGCACGTTTTCCGCTCCGGGTGCGCATTGACGACTACCCGCCACTCGCGAAGTTCGCCGCGAGCTTCGGCATTCTCGAGGCACGCGAAGGCGGTGTACTGCCCGTGACACTGCGCAGTCTCGACGAGCCCGCAGCCGGCCAGCCCGCGACCATCGCTGCGCGACGCCTGCGCGTGGGCGCAGACCCGGCCGCAATCGGCGCCTGGCTCAGGCGCGTCGAGGCCGCGGGCCAGCCGCGCGGCGACTGGATCACCGACGGAGCCACGGGGGAGCGGGTCTGGAAGGATGCCACTGGTGCCGAATCCGTGTTCACGCCCGCGGACAGCACCAGCGCCTTCAGCGTGGACAAGCCGGGTGGCGCGCGTGAGTTCGAGGTCGTCGGCATCCCGCTCACCGTCCCCGGGCTGCACGTCGTCGAGCTCGAGAGCCGGCGCCTGGGCCAGAGCCTGCTGGGTGCGGACCAGCCGCGCTATGTGGCGACCGCGGCGCTGGTCACGAACCTCGCCGTGCATTTCAAGTGGGGCCGTGAATCGTCGCTGGTCTGGGTCACGCGTCTCGACGACGGCCAGCCCGTCGCCGGCGCCACGGTCACGATCAACGACTACTGCGACGGCCGCGAGCGCTGGAGCGGACGCACCGACCGCGACGGCATCGCACGCATCCCGACCTCCTTCGGCGAGCCCGTGAACGGCGATTACTGCGGCGACGAGCGCCGTCGGCCGCTGCTGGCGACGGCCACACTCGGCGAGGACTTCAGCTTCGCGCTCGGATCCTGGACGCAGGGCATCGCCCCCTGGGACTTCGGCCTCCAGACCGGCAGCGACCGGGACACGGAGCTGCAGCACACGGTGTTCGATCGCGTGCTGTTCCGCCCCGGTGAGACCGTGGCCATGAAGCATTTCCTGCGGGCACACCGCGGCGAGGGCTTCGCCATCGGTGCGGGTCTGCCGGGTGAGCGCAAAGTGGTCGTCGCGCACCAGGGCAGCGACCAGACCTACGAACTGCGTGCGGACTTCGACGCGAACGGCACGGCGACGCAGCAGTGGACGCTGCCGCCCGGCGCGAGGAACGGCGACTACGAGGTCCGGATCGAGGACGCACGCGGCCGGCCGCGGCCGAGCGGCCGGTTCAAGGTCGAGGACTTCCGGCTCCCGACCCTGCGCGCGGCGGTCACGGGACCCGCAGAGCCGCTGGTGCGCCCGCAGGCGGTGACGCTCGACCTGCACGTCGCCTGGCTCGCCGGCGGCGGTGCGGCGGATCTGCCGGTGACGCTGCGCACCTACGTCGAGGAACGGCCAGTGCGGTTCGCGGCCTACGAGGACTGGAAGTTCGGCGGCGAAGTCGTACGCGAAGGACTCTCGACGCCCGGTACGGAAGCCGCTGAAGCCGGCGGCGATGACGGGGACGGAGCCGCCATCGCACGCGGCCTGCCGAAGACACAGGTGCTGCCGCTCACGCTGGATGCGAACGGCGCACGGCGCGTCACGGTGGACCGGCTGCCGGCGCTGGAGCACGCCGCGCTGCTCACGGCCGAGCTCGAATATCCCGATGCCAATGGCGAGCGGCTCACGGCCACGGGCCGCGTGCGCCTGAATCCCGCGGCGCTCCACGTCGGCATCCGTCGCGAGGGCTGGGTCGGCGCGGTGGATCGCCTGCGCTTCAAGGTCGTGGTCCTCGATCTCGACGGCCGGCCCGTGCCGAAGCAGGCCCTGCGCGTCGCGCTGTACCGCGTGACTGACTACTCGTACCGCAAGCGCCTGCTCGGCGGCTTCTACGCCTACGAGACCACACGCGAGACCGTGAAGCTCGCCGCGAGCTGCGCGGGGCGCAGCGATGCGCACGGCCTGCTCGCCTGCGAAGTCGCGCCGGATGCCTCGGGCCAGATCTGGCTGCGCGCCGAGACACGCGACCGCGATGGACACCTCGCGGGTGCCACGACATCGGTGTGGGTCGCGGGCGAGGATGAATGGTGGTTCGGTGGCACGGCCGGTGACCGCATGGACGTGCTGTCCGAGAAGCCCGAGTACGAGGCCGGCGAGACCGCGCGCCTGCAGGTGCGCATGCCGTTCCGCAAGGCTCTCGCGCTCGTGACCCTCGAGCGGGAGGGCGTGCTGTCGGGCTTCGTGAAGAGGCTGAGCGGCCGCTCGCCCGTGGTGGAGCTGCCGCTCGCCGGGCATCACGCACCGAACGTGTTCGTCTCCGTGCTCGCGGTGCGCGGCCGGGTCCCGCGCGCCGACGGTCGCGGCACCCCGCGCCCTCCCGATGGGGAGGTCACCGCGCTAGTCGACCTGAACAAGCCGGCCTTCCGGCTCGGCATCGCGAAGCTCCGTGTCGGCTGGCGGTCGCACCGGCTCGATGTGCAGGTCCGGCCCGAGCGCATCGTGTACCGCACGGGAGAGCGCGCCCAGGTGCAGCTGCGCGTGCTGCGCAGCGACGGCGGCGTGCTGCCGGCAGGTGGCGAAATCGCACTTGCCGCCGTGGACGAAGCCCTGCTCGAGCTTGCGCCGAACGACAGCTGGAGACTGCTCGACGCCATGATGGCGCCGCGCGGCCTCGAGGTCTCCACGGCGACCGCGCAGATGCAGGTCATCGGCAAGCGTCACTACGGCCGCAAGGCCGTGCCGCACGGCGGCGGCGGCGGCCGTGATCGCGCGCGCTCGTCCTTCGACAGCCTGCTCTCGTGGCAGGCACGCGTACCGCTCGACGCCGAGGGCCGTGCTGTCGTCACGGTGCCGCTCAACGATTCGCTCACCGCGTTCCGTATCGTCGCCGTCGCGCACGCGGGCGCGCAGCACTTCGGCACGGGCAGCGCCACGATGACCTCCACACAGGACCTGATCCTGATGTCGGGCCTGCCGCCACTGGTGCGCGAGGGTGATCGCTTCCTGGCGACCTTCACGCTGCGCAACACGACGGAGCGCAGCGTGCGCGCGACCCTCACCGCGGCCGTCACACCCGCGCCCGCGGAGGCGCTCGCGGCACGCGAAATCGAACTCGCCCCCGGTGCGGCCCGCGACGTGGCCTGGACGTTCGTGGTCCCGCCGGGCACCGCGAAGCTCGACTGGGACCTGCGGCTCCGGCTGCCCGACGGCACGAGCGGCGACCGCCTCAAGGTTTCGCAACAGGTCGTGGCGGCCGTGCCCGTGAAGACGTATCAGGCCACGCTGGTGCCACTCGATGCGCCGCTCGCGCTGTCCGTCGCGCGACCCGCGGGCGCCCTGCCCGGCCGCGGCGGTATCGAGGTGTCGCTGCGCGCGAAGCTGGCCGACGGACAGGACGGCGTGCGCGACTACATGAGCGCGTATCCCTACACCTGCATCGAGCAGAGCCTCTCGCGCGCTGTCGCGCTTCGCGACCCCGGCCTCTGGGACAGCTGGATGGCGCGGCTGCCGGCCTACCTGGACGGTGACGGGCTTCTGAGGTTCTTCGCCAGCGATGCGCTGCCCGGCGAAGACAGCCTCACGGCCCATGTACTCACGATCGCCGACGAGGCGGGCTACGCCGTGCCGGATGCCCTGCGCCAGCGCATGATCGCGGGACTCACGGGCTTCGTGCAGGGCCGCATCGTGCGCGACTCGGCACTGCCGACCGCGGATCTCAGTGTGCGCAGGCTCGCCGCCATCGCCGCGCTCGCGCGTCATGGCGCAGCGGAGCCCGCGATGCTGGACAGCCTCGTGATCGAGCCCGCGCTCTGGCCCACTTCCGCCGTGCTCGACTGGATCGGGATCCTGAAGCGGCTGCCGGCCGTGAAGCAGGCCGCAGAGCGCCGCACGGCCGCGTTCGGCATCCTGCGCGCGCGGCTCGACTTCCAGGGCACGACACTCGGCCTGTCCACTGAACGCCGCGACGCGCTGTGGTGGTTGATGGTCTCCACGGATTCGAACGCCGCGCGACTCGTGCTCGCCGTGCTCGACCGCGCCGAGTGGAAGGCGGACGTGCCGCGGCTCGTACGCGGGCTCCTCGCACGCCAGCGGCGCGGCCACTGGGACACCACCGTCGCGAACGCCTGGGCCACACTCGCGCTCGAGCGCTTCTCGGCTGCGTTCGAAGCAACACCCGTCGCGGGCAGGACCTCGGTCGTGCTCGGTGAAGCGCGCTACGACATGCAGTGGCCTGCCGCGAGGAACGAGGGCGGCATCGGCCTGCTCTGGCCGACGGCGCCCGACACGCTGCGCGTCACGCACACCGGCAGCGGCAGACCGTGGGCGGTGGTGCAGGCCAAGGCGGCGCTGCCGCTCACGGCGCCGCTGGCCGCGGGCTTCTCCGTCACGCGCACGCTGATGCCCGTCGAGCAACGCACACCGGGACGCTGGACCCGCGGCGACGTCGTGCGCGTGCGGCTCGAACTCGAAGCGCGCTCCGACATGAGCTGGGTGGTCGTCGACGATCCCGTACCGGCCGGCAGCAGCATCCTCGGCGCCGGGCTCGGCGGCCAGTCCGAGCGCCTCACGCGCCACGAGACGCGCGACGGCGCCGTGTGGCCTGCGTTCGAGGAACGCCGCTTCGACGCCTTCCGTGCCTATTACCGCTTCGTGCCGAAGGGCCTGTGGACCGTCGAATACACGCTGCGCCTCAACAACCCGGGCACCTTCCAGCTGCCCGCCACGCGCGTCGAGGCCATGTACGCACCGGAGATGCTGGCCGAGCGGCCGAATGCGGCATTCACCGTGGAGGCGGACTAGCAGTTCGTTGAAAAGCGCTTCTGCAGCGCGGTGAAGCGGGCCTGAAGCATGATCAGGCAACGCGTTTCCGGGCATTTCGGCGTGATCGGAGCACGGTTC
>CAYWMY010000107.1:0-8706 GCA_964459405.1 uncultured Steroidobacteraceae bacterium
GCTCAGCGCCGAGTCGATTTTCTTCAGCAGTTTGCGTTCCCGGTCGCGCGTGCGGCACTGCTGCAGCTGCGCGGCCAGACGGCGGAACTCGAGCGCTTCGCCGAGCAGCAGGCGACCGCGACGCGTGACCCGATCTGGCGTGCGGTACGACTACTGGCCGCGGCCATGACCCGGGACACCGCCACGGCGCGGTCGCGCGTCGCCGAACTGCCGCCCGGCCTGCTGCGCCAACCGCCTGAAGTCGAGGACCACACACCCATCGACGCCCTGCTGGCCGCGGAACTGCTGCGCAGGAGCGGCCACACCGAACAGGCCACTCGCATCGCCGAGTCGCTGCTGCGCCTGCACGCGCCCGCCCCCGGCGCCTACCAGCCGGTCGAATCGCTGCGCATCCGCGCACTCGCGTTTGCGGTCCAGGGTCAGAACGCGCGTGCCATCGCCGAGCTCGAGCAGGCCCGGCGTGCTGGCTGGCGCACGCTCATCGACTTCGACTACTTCACACGCATCGACGACTACCCGATGATGGCCGCGCTCGCCGGGGAACCCGGATTCCGCGCGCTGCTGCGCGATATCAAGGCGGACAATGCGCGGCTGCGCGGCAGGCTCGCGGCCGCACGTCAATCAGGAGCACGATCATGAGCCATGCCGTGCACGACAATCCCGCGCTGCAGCGCTACGAGATGCCGGTCGAAGGTGGCGTGGCGTTCGTGAGCTACCGGCGTTCCGAGGGCGTCGTCACGCTGCTGTACGCCGAAGTGCCGCCGCAGCTCGCAGGGCGCGGGCTCGGCGCGGAACTCGCGCGTGGCACCTTCGAGCGCGTGCGCGCGGAGGGCAACAAGGCCGTGCCGGTGTGTTCGTATCTCGTCGCCTGGGCGCAGCGCCACCCCGAGGTGCACGACCTGCTGGCTTAGGATGTCGCGCGAGCCGCCGGCCCGCGGCCGCAGGGCGCCTCGTGCCGCACGGCGCAGCGGCGCCCGGCTTCAGCCGCCGGGCGCCTCCACGGGCCGCCATTGCGGCAGTCCGGACGCGCGCGCGCGCTCGTCGAAGACCACACGCATCGGCTGACCGGCCTGCAGCTCAATCTCGCCCGGAATGGAGCCCAGGTAGCGCACCTCGGGCGCTTCGTCGAGTGCGACCTGCACGATCGTGTACGGTGCCGGGTAGGCCGGATGCACGGTCTGCTTCACGGTGGTCCAGCTGTACAGCGTGCCGGTGCCGGCCGCCTCGCGCCATTCGGTGTCGCGGCCGCCGCAGCGGCCGCAGAACTGCGTCGGCATGTGCAGCCCGGCCCCGCAGCTCCTGCAGACGCGATAGACCAGCCGCCCTTCACGCGCCGCCTGGAAGAAATAGCCGGTGTCGCGATCGAAATCGACGGGCTCGATGAGTTCGCTCATGCGTCCCTCCGCAGGATCAGCGCGCTGCTGTGGCCGGCCGGTCCACTCGTGACCAGGCAGGTCGCGGCACCGGGAATCTGCACATCGGCCGTGCCGCGCATCTGGCGCGTGCCCTCGACGATGTGGTTGAGGCCGTGGATGTAGCCGCCCGACATGTTGCCGCCATCGGTGTTGATCGGAAGGCTGCCGCCCGCGGTGATCGCGCCCGAGGCCGCGAAGGGCCCGCTCTCGCCGCGCGCGCAGAAGCCATAGTCCTCGAACTGCAGCAGCACGGTGATGGTGAAGCAGTCGTAGAACTGCGCGACGTCGATGTCCCGCGGTCCCAGGCCCGCGCGCGCCCACAGCCGGCGCGCGGTATTGCCGGGCGGCTGCCGGAGCGGATCGCGGTAGCTGATCATGGGGAACATCATGCCGCCGCTGCCGCCGTGCGCGGCCGCCTGCGACACGGCGCGGATCAGCACCGGCGGATGCGGCAGGTCCCGCGCGCGCTCAGCGCTGGTCACGACCACCGCACAGGCGCCATCGGTCTCCAGGCAGCAGTCGAACAGCCGAAGCGGCGTCGAGATCATGCGCGCCGCCAGGTAATCGTCCAGCGTCAGCGGCCTGCCGTGCATCTGCGCGTGCGGCGTGCGATTGGCGTTCGCACGGCAGGCGAGCGCGATGGCGGCGAGATGTTCGGGCCTGGTGCCGTATTCGATCATGTGCCGCCGCGCGAGCAGCGCGAAGGTCTGTGGCGCCGTCAGGAGGCCGTAGGGGGTGAAGAATTCGTCGTAGCTGCCCTGCCCGCCGGCGCGCGTGCGTGGTGCGATGGCCGCGCCAAAGCGCGATTCCGAGCGGCCGTTCAGCGCCCGGTAGACGAGCACCGCACTGGCCTGCCCCGAGACCACCGCCGCGACCGCGAGTCCGACCATGGCGCAGGGCGCCGTGCCGCCGACACCGGCATCGCCGAGGAAACCGGCGTTGTCGAGCCCGAGCGCACCGATCAGGGCCGAGTGCGAGACGTGGTCCATGTCACAGCGCACGATGCCGTCGATGTCGGCGCGCGTGAGGCCCGCGTCCTGGATCGCCGCGAGCGACGCCTCGCAGGCGAGCGTGAGCTCGCTGCGGCCGGAGTCCTTCGAGAATTCCGTGCGCCCGATACCGGCGATGGCGCAGCGGTCCCGGAACGGAGCATAGTCATCACGCATGAGGTTCACCGTGTCGGGTTCGGAGTCGACGGCGCGGCCGTGTCCGGCGCACGCAGCAACGCATCCGCTTCGCCGAGGCGCGGTGCCGGCCGCGGCTCGACGGGAGCAAAGGCCGAGAACCGGTACGCCGGGCCGGGATGTTCGACGACGCCGGTGTCCGGGTGCTCGACCGGGACGAAGAAGCCACGCGCACGCAGATGGCGGTCGTGGAACAGATCCTCGGGCGCGTTCAGCGGACCGACGGGCAGGCCGCGCTCCTGGCCTTCACGATACATCTGCTCCGCCCGGTTGGCGCGGAAGAACGCCTCGACCACCTGCTGGATGCGGTCGAAGTTCGCCTGCCGGAAGCCGGGATCGAGGAACGCGGCATCATCGAGCCCGCTCGCGAGTCCCTGGCTCTGCAGCCACTCGACGAGCGCCTGCCAGGGCTTGGCCTCCGCGATGACCAGCGCGAAATAGATGTAACCGTCCGCGCACTGGAACAGCGTGGGTTGCGACATGACCGGCTGCGCGTGCCGACAGGTCTGCCGCTGTACCCGCGTGCGCGTGTAGGTCCAGTAGGGATTGGCGAGCTCGACCGTCACGGCAAGTGCCGCGTGGACGGACAGGTCGACGATCTGTCCCCGGCCCGTGCGTTGCCGCTCGAGCAGCGCAAGCAGGATGCCGATGTGCGCGAACGCGGTACCCGTGTGGTGGCCCTGGTTGCCGCCGGGCCGGATCGGCGGAATGCTGTGATCGTCATAGCCGCACATGTGCAGCGGCCCGCCCGCGGCCAGCAGCACGAGGTCCGACGATTTCCAGTCCTTGCGGGGCCCCGTCAGACCGAAGGGCGTGATCGCGGCGACGATCAGCCCCGGATGGCGCGCGCACAGTCGCTCGTGGGACAGATCGGCGGCGGCGAGCGCGTGCGGCTGCAGGTCGCAGACGAACACATCGGAGGTTGCGAGCAGACGCTCGAACTGCTGCCTGCCCTGTTCGTCGTCGAGGTCGATGCGCAGGCTGCGCTTGTCACCGTTGTAGAACCAGAAGTGCAGGCTGTGCTCGCCATCGTCGATGCCGCCCGCGAAGGGGCCCACGCGCCGCGATGGCGCGCCCGCCGGCGGCTCGATCTTGATGACCTCGGCGCCCATCTCCGCGAGCAGCCGGCCTGTGTATTCGGCCGCCGGCTCCGAAGCGAGCTCGACCACGCGCAGGCCCTGGTAGACCGGTGCGCCCGTGGGACGATCATCCCGGTCGCTCATACAACGCCCTCAACCGCGAGGGCATCGATTTCCGCTTCGTCCATGCCGAGGATGTCCGCGAGCACGTAATGCGTGTCTTCGCCGAGCAGTGGACCCGAACGCCAGTTCACCTGCTCGATGCCGGAGAACAGCATCGGCGAGCCCTCGAAACGCGCGGTCCCGATGACGGGATGGTCGAGCTCGAAGAACACGCCGCGGGCGGCGAGCTGCGGGTCGACATCGTTCAGATCCTCGGCATTCTGCACGACGGCGGCGCGCACGCCGGCCGCCTGCAGCCGCTGCACCACGGCGTGCGGCTCCAGCGTGCAGGTCCACGCCGCGACGTGCCGGTCCAGCGCATCCTGGTGTGCGACGCGCGCCGCGAGCGAGGCGAACTCCGCGGCCTCCGCCCAGGGAGGATTGCCCATGACGGTCTTGAGCGCGCGCCATTCGTCGTCGTCGAACCCGCCAATGGCGATCCAGCGATCCTCGCCGCGTGCGGGATAAACACCATGCGGCGCGGCCGGCGGATGCTCGAGCCGGTTGCCGACCGGGAACGCCTGCTCGTGCGCCGCCCGTTCGCACCCACTTCCAGCAACAGCGGCCCCATGAGCTTGATGCCGACTTCCACTGCGGAGACGTCGATCTCCGTGCCGAGCCCGGTGCGGTTGCGCTGGTAGATCGCCATGAGCAGCGCCGCCGAATTGAAATAGGCGGCCTGGTTGTCCATATACGACAGCCCCCAGCCGGACGGTGGCATGCCGGGCAGCCCGCTGATGAAGGACAGGCCGCTCACGGCCTGCACCACAGGACCGTAGCTGCGGTAATCAGCGTCCGGTCCGGAATGGCCGTAACCGCTCATGCGCCCGTAGATGACCGAAGGGTTGAGTTCGCACAGACGCGCGTAGCTGAGTCCCCAGCGCTCCATCACGCCCGGCGCGAAATTCTCGGTCACCACGCTGCTGCGTCCGATCAGCTCGTCGACGAGTGCACGTCCCTTCGGGCTGCGCATGTTGACCGTCAGCGAGAGCTTGTTGCGGTTGTAGTTGTTGAAGAAGCCGCTCTTGTCGAGGTCGGGATTGACGTCCTCGTTGCCGAAAGCCCGCGCCGGCTCGCCCTTGTACATGGGCAGCCGGCGCGTCATGTCGACGCGCTGCCGATCCTCGATCTTGATGACCTCGGCGCCGTAATCCGCCAGCAGGCGCGTGGCAATGGCCCCCACACCGGCCCAGCAGAAGTCAGCGACGCGGATCCCCGCGAGTGGACCTGAACCTCTGCGGGCATTGAGCCGCGGAGATCGACTGCGATCGGGGTATCGATCCGGCACGGTCGTCACGTCGTCTCGTCTCCGGAACGGGGCTCTGCGTCGCGTTCAATGATATACAGAACGCATGGTCGGGACATCGACACCGCGGCGACCGGACCGGTGACATCGAGCCCCGGATCGTGCCGTTCGTGCGGCACCGCGGGAACCTGTCGTTCTGACGCAGACCTCCCGGAGGCATCGCCATGAGGCTCACCTTCCGCTTCGACATGCGCAATCCCGGTGCGCGCGTACCGGGTGCTGCGCTGTACGCCGCGATGCTCGAGATGTGCGTCTGGGGCGACGGCCTCGGTTTCGACGAGGTGTACCTGTGCGAGCACCACGGCGCCGAGGACGGCTACCTGCCGTCGCCGATCACGCTGGGCGCTGCAGTCGCGGCGCGCACCGCGCGCATCAGGATCCACCTCACCGCGCTCATCGTCACGCTGCACCATCCGCTGCGCATCGCCGAGGACCTCGCGGTGCTCGATCTCCTCAGCAACGGCCGGCTCACGGTGACGGCCGGCATGGGCTACCGGCCACACGAGTTCGCGATGATGAGCGTCGACGGCACCCGGAAGCTGAAGCTCTACCTGCGTGCGCTGGAGACCCTGAAGCAGGCCTGGACCGGCGAGCCCTTCGAATTCGAGGGCCGCAGCGTGCGCGTGACGCCGCGACCTGTGCAGCCGGGCGGCCCGCCGCTGCTCATGGGGGGTTCCTCGGAGGCCGCGGCGAGGCGCGCCGCGCGCATGGGCTTCGGCTTCAAGCCGGGGTTCCCGCCACATTACGAAATCTACCGGCAGGAGCTGCAGACCCTGGGCAGGCCCGTGCCGCCACCGTATCCGAATCAGCAGCCGGTCTTCCTGCACGTGACCGATGATCCGGACCGCGACTGGCCGCTCGTCGGCCCGCACGCGCTGTACGCGGCGAGATCCTACGCCGAATGGAGTACCGAACGCGCCGGCGGCACGACGCTGTTCAATCAGGCACTCGCCGGTCTCGGTGCATTGCGGCGCGACCCGATGTTCCAGGTGGTGACGCCCGAACAGTGCCTGGCGTTCGCGCAATCGCTGGAGCCAAACGGCGAACTGGTGTTCACGCCGCTGATCGGCGGCCTCGAACCGGCGCTCGCCTGGCGCAGCCTGCGGCTGTTCGAGCGCGAAGTGCTGCCCGCACTCCGCGCCGCAGGATTGCGCTGATCCGGTGCGGGCGGGGATCGCCCAAGGGACGGGTCGTTCAATCGCGTTCCCACGGCGGCACCGGCGACCACAGGCGCTCGAGGAAGTCGATGAATGCGCACACGTTGGGCGCGACCAGTTCCGAGCGCGGTCGCACGGCAAAGACGCCGATGTTCGACGCACCCTCGTAGCGCGCCAGGATCCGCACCAGCCGCCCGCGACGCAGATCCAGGGCGACGTCCCAGGTCGAGCGCAGCGCGATCCCGCCGCCCGAGAGCGCAAGCTCGCGGACGACTTCACTGGAGTTCGTGCGCACGTGGCTCTCCCATTCGACGGAACAGGTACCCTGCGGACCCTCCAGCCTCCACGGCAGCTGACCCGTCGCGGCGAGCAGCCGGTGCCGACGCAGCTCGGCGAGACTGCGCGGTTCCCCGAAGCGTTCGAGATAGCGCGGCGCGGCGCAGAGCACGCGCCGGTTCGCCGCGAGCCGGTGAGCGGACAGCGATCGGAAGGGTGGCGCCGCGATGCGTACGGCGACGTCGATGCGATCAGCCAGCAGGTCGATGAAGCTGTCGGTCAGGTCGAGCTCCAGATGGATCGCCGGGTGCTCGTCGAGGAAATCACAGAGCCGCGGCGCGAGGTGCATGCGACCGAACGAAGTTGGCGCAGAGACCCTGATGCGCCCCGACGGCGCACTCGCGCGACCGGCGACCATTGCCTCGGCGTCGCGCGCCGCCGCGAGGATGGCCACGACGCGCTCATAGAACACCTCGCCGACCTCGGTCAGCGTGAGGCGCCGCGTGGTGCGACGGATGAGCTGCGAACCCAGTCGCTGTTCCAGCCGCGCGAGCCGCTTCGACACCATCGCGGGCGAGAGGCGCAGCGTGCGCCCCGCGGCGGACAGGCTGCCCGCGTCGACGACGGCGGCGAACAGCGCGTAATCGTGCTGCACGGGATTATTTCTCCTGGTGAAAAGGTCTTTAGATTACAGCTTGTATAGTCAAAACTGGCAGGTGCGTGCTACTTTCTCAGCCCGCTTCCGCCACCCGCCACCCGCCATGCGAGACCGCCGATGAGCAAGATGATTGACCGCGCCGGACTCCAGATCGCCGAGACGCTCGTCCGCTTCCTCGAAACCCGCGCCCTGCCCGGCACGGGTGTCACACCGGAGGCGCTGTGGCGCGGCATGGCGGACATCTATGGTCGATTCGCCGCGGAGAACCGCGCACTGCTCGCGAAGCGCGACGAACTGCAGGCGAAGATCGATGCCTGGCACGACGCACGCCGCGGCCAGCCGCTGTCGCAGCCCGAATACCTGGCGTTCCTGCGCGAGATCGGCTACCTGGTCCCGGAGCCCGCGCCCTTCAAGGTGTCGACGTCGAACGTCGACGACGAGGTCACGGTGTGCGCTGGCCCGCAGCTCGTCGTGCCGGTACTGAACGCGCGCTTTGTGCTGAACGCGGCGAACGCGCGCTGGGGCAGTCTCTACGACGCCTTCTACGGCACCGATGCGCTGCCCGGGTCACCGGCCGGAAAGGGCTACGACCCCGTGCGCGGCGCGCAGGTGATCGCACGCGCGAAGGCCTTCCTCGACGAGACGGTGCCGCTCGCCTCCGGCTCGTGGAGCACGTTCACGGGCGGCGAGCCGAAGCTCCGCGACATGCGCCAGCTCGCGGGCCGTCGTGGCGACAACTGGCTGCTCCGGAACCATGGGCTGCACATCGAGCTGGTCATCGACCGCGCGCATCCGGTGGGCCGCGACGATCCGGCCGGCATCGCCGACGTGGTTCTCGAGGCCGCGCTCACGACCATCATCGACTTCGAGGATTCCATCGCGGCCGTGGACGCCGAGGACAAGGTCGAGGCCTACGGCAACTGGCTCGGCCTCATGAAGGGCGATCTCGAGGCGACGTTCGACAAGGGCGGCCGCAGCATGACGCGCGCGCTGAACCCGGACCGCGTCTGCACGGCGCCGGACGGCTCGACGTTCACGCTGCAAGGGCGCAGCCTGCTGTTCGTGCGCAACGTCGGCCACCTGATGACGACGCCCGCGGTGCGCCTGCCGGACGGTACCGAAGCACCCGAGGGCATCCTGGATGCCATCGTCACGAGCCTGATCGCGATGCACGATCTGAAGCGGCAGGGTCGTTTCGTCAACAGCCGCACGGGCTCGGTCTACATCGTGAAGCCCAAGATGCACGGGCCGGCCGAGGCCGACTTCACGAACCGGGTGTTCGCGGCCGTCGAGGATGCGCTCGGTCTCGCACGCCACACGCTCAAGGTCGGCATCATGGACGAGGAGCGCCGCACTTCCGCCAACCTCGCCGCCTGCATCCATGCGCTCAAGGAACGCGTGGTTTTCATCAACACCGGCTTCCTCGACCGCACCGGCGACGAGATCCACACCGCGATGCGTGCGGGCCC
>CAYWMY010000108.1:0-8700 GCA_964459405.1 uncultured Steroidobacteraceae bacterium
GTTGATCATGCCGCCCCACGACGGCGCCAGCAGGATCAGCGAGAACACCATGCCGAGCGACTGCGCCCAGTCGGGCAGCGCGGTGTAGTGCAGGTGGTGCGGCCCGGCCCACATGTAGATCGCGATCAGCGCCCAGAAGTGCACGATCGACAGCCGGTACGAGTACACCGGCCGGCCGGCCTGCTTCGGGATGTAGTAGTACATCATCCCCAGGAAGCCGGCGGTGAGGAAGAAACCCACGGCGTTGTGGCCGTACCACCACTGCACCATGGCATCGACGGTGCCCGCGTACGCGGAATAGGACTTGAACGCTCCGGCCGGGACGGCCGCGCTGTTGACGATGTGCAGTACCGCGATGGTCAGGATGTACGCGCCGAAGAACCAGTTCGCGACATAGATGTGCTTCACGCGCCGCTTCACGAGCGTGCCGAAGAACACGATCGCGTAGGCGACCCACACGATCGCGATCGCCACGTCGATCGGCCACTCCAGCTCGGCGTACTCCTTCGAACTCGTCATGCCGAGCGGCAGCGTGATGGCCGCGGCGATGATGATGGCGGTCCAGCCCCAGAACGTGAACGCCGCGAGCGGCCCGCCGAACAGGCGCACGTGGCAGGTGCGCTGCACCGTGTAGTACGACGTGGCGAACAGCGCGGAACCGCCGAACGCGAAGATCACGGCGTTGGTGTGCAGCGGCCGCAGCCGGCCGTAGCTCAGCCACGGAATGTCGAAGTTCAGTGCCGGAAACAGCAGCTGCGCCGCGATGAACACGCCCACGCTCATGCCGACGATGCCCCAGATCACCGTCATGATGGTGAACTGGCGCACCACCTTGTCGTTGTAAGTCTCGCTTGTGTTCATGCGGCGCACCCGATCGAAATAAGCCTGTAGCCGCCCGCGGCCATCGCGGGACGGTCGAAGTCTGCGGTCATGTCCGGGACACGCGACGCCGCTCCACCGGCGGCCGGGCGGCGCGGGACTGGCGCAATTGCCTGGGCGTCAGGACCATTTCGCACCGAAGCTCTGTCATTTTGTAACGTGTCCAGTCCGCGCGCATGATGACGCGAAATCCGAGCTTGCGTCCAGAGGGCTTTCGGTTTCCCGAAGGTCGGGGCTGCACGTAAACTGCCGGGCGGCTTTCCGGACGGACACCGACGCATGACGACCTGGCGCGCGCCACTGCGAGACCTGCGCTTCGTGCTGCACGAAGTGCTGCACTACGCCCAGCATTGCCGCGCTCTCGGACGCGAGGACGTCGGCGTCGAGACGGTCGACAGCATCCTGGCGGAGTGCGCGCGCTTCGCCGAGGAGGTCGTGGCGCCGCTCAGCGCTCCGGCCGATGTCGAGGGCGTGCGCCTCGTGGAGGGCCGGCTCGCGGTGCCCGCGGGCTTCGAGGACGCGCAGCGCCGGTACCGCGATGCGGGCTGGAGCTCGCTGTGCTGGCCCCGCGAATACGGTGGCCAGGACCTGCCGGAGAGCCTGGCGCTGATGGTCAGCGACCTGATCTCGGGCGCGTGCCTCGCGTTCCGGACCTACAGCATCCTCACGGACAGCGCAATCCTCGCGCTCGAATCGCACGCGAGCCGCGAACTGCGCGAGGCCTGGCTGCCGCCGCTCGTGTCCGCGCAATGGCTCGCGACCATGTGCCTGACCGAGCCGCAGGCCGGCACGGACCTCGCGTTGCTGCGCACACGGGCCGAGCCGGCCGCGGATGGCAGCTGGCGCATCACGGGCGGCAAGATCTTCATCACCGCCGGGGAGCACGAACTCGCCGCGAACATCGTGCATCTCGTGCTGGCGCGGCTGCCGGATGCGCCGCCGGGCACGCGCGGCATCAGCCTGTTCCTGGTACCGAAGTTCCTGCCCGATGCCGCCGGCGCACCCGGCGAGCGCAATGCCGTGGTCTGCACGCGCGTCGAGCGCAAGATGGGCCAGCACGCCGCGGCGACCTGCGCGCTCGAGTTCCAGGGTGCGCGCGGCTTCATGATCGGCGAGCCGCACGGCGGGCTGAAGTGCATGTTCACGATGATGAACCACGCGCGGCTGGCGGTCGGACTGCAGGCGCTGGGCCAGGCGGAGCGTGCCTGGCACTTCGCGCTCGCGTATGCGCACGAGCGACGCCAGGGCAGGGCGCCGGGCGATCGCAGCGGGGCCGCCGCGAGCCTGCTGATCGAGCACGCCGACATCCGGCGCATGCTGCTCACGCAGAAGGCCCTGATCGAGGGCTGCCGGCTGCTGGCGTGTTTCGCCGCTGTCGAACTCGACACCGCGCGGCGGCACCCCGATGCCGGCCTGCGCCAGCGCGCCGCGGACCTGCTCGCGGTGCTGACGCCGCTGGTCAAGGCCTTTCTGTCGGAGAGCGCCATCGAGTCGACCTCACTCGCCATCCAGGTGTTCGGCGGGCACGGTTATGTGTGCGATACCGGCGTCGAACAGTGCTACCGCGACGTGCGCGTGACCTCGATCTACGAGGGCACGAACGCGGTGCAGGCCTTCGATCTGCTCGGGCGCAGGCTGCTGGGCAGCGGCGGTCGTCTGGCGCGGCTGCTGGGCGGGCTCATCGGTGGCTTCTGCACGCACCACGCGGCCTACGAGGAACTCGCGGAGTTCGTGCCGCGGCTCGCGGGGCTGCTGAAGGAATGGACCGAGGTCACCGAGCGGCTCGGTGAGCGGGTCGCGCGCGACCCCGTGGAAATGGAAGCCGCGGCGGTCGACTACCTGCAGTTCACGGGCTACCTGTGCCTGGCCTGGTGCTGGGCCAAGATGGCCGCGGTCGCGATCGTGCGGCTCCGGCAGCAGCCGGCCGATGCCGGCTTCTACGAGGCGAAGCTCGCGACGGCACGTTTCTATTTCGCGCGGCTGCTGCCGCGCGCGGAGGCGCACGTCGACGCCCTGTCGAGCGGCGCGGCGCCGCTGCTCGCGCTGCCTTCGGACGCATTCGGGTTCTGAGTCATGGGAATCGCGGAATTCAAACAGCGCGCGCGGCGCCTCGTCGGTGCGAGACGCGTCGTGGTCAAGATCGGTTCGGCGTTGCTCGTCGACGCGAAACAGGGTCGCGTGAACCGGCACTGGCTGGAGACGCTCGCGGCCGACGTGGCGCGCCTGCGCCGCCGTGGCCAGGAGGTCATCCTCGTCTCCTCGGGCGCGGTGGCGCTCGGCCGGCGGGGCCTCGGCCTGCCGCCCGGCCGGCTCAGGCTCGAGGAAAAGCAGGCGGCCGCGGCGGTGGGCCAGATCCGGCTCGCGCACGCCTGGAAGGAGGTGCTCGAGGCGCACGAGCTGTCGGTCGCCCAGCTGCTGCTGACTTTCGGCGACACGGAAGAACGCAACCGCTACCTGAATGCGCGCAGCACGCTCAACACGCTGCTCGCGCTCGGCGCGATCCCCGTCATCAACGAGAACGACACCGTGGCGACCGCGGAGCTGCGCTACGGCGACAACGATCGCCTCGCCGCGCGCGTCGCCCAGATGATCTCCGCCGACTGCGTGGTGCTGCTGTCCGACGTCGACGGTCTGTACACCGGCGACCCGGGCCGTGATCCAGCCGCGCGGTTCGTGCCCGAGGTCACCGCCATCACGCGCGCGATCGAGGACATGGCGGGCGGCACCGGCTCCGAGACCGGCTCGGGCGGCATGGCGACCAAGATCGTGGCCGCGAACATCGCGGTCGGCGCCGGCTGTCATCTCTGCATCGCGAGCGGCCATCGCGACCATGCGCTGCGGGCCATCGAAGATGGCGTGCAGGCGACCTGGTTCGTCGCGTCGGCGACGCCGCTCGCGGTGCGCAAGCAGTGGATCGCGGGCACGCTGAAGCCGCTCGGGGAGTTCGTGATCGACACCGGCGCCGCGGGGGCGCTCGAGCGCGGCAAGAGCCTGCTGCCCGCCGGCGTGACGGCCGTCGTCGGCGAATTCGGCCGCGGCGACGCCGTGCGCGTGCTCGACGCGACGGGCCGCGAGCTCGCGCGCGGGCTGTCGGCCTATTCGAGCGCGGACGCGGCGCGTATCCTCGGGCGCCAAAGCGGCGAGATCGAGGCGCTGCTGGGTTACCGCGGACGCGACGAGATGATCCATCGCGACGATCTGGTCATGACCCGGCCGCGCGGCTGAGCTGAGGTAAGGGGCCATGAACACGGCGGCGACGACGGAGACCATCGGCGGGGTCATGGACCACATCGGTCGCGAGGCGGTCGCGGCGGCGCGGCTGCTCGCGCGCGCCACCACGCAGCAGAAGAACCGCGCGCTCGCGGCGGCGGCCGCAGCGCTGCGCGAGCGCGGCGCCGGGATCATCGCCGCCAATGCCGAGGACATGAGCGCGGCGCGCGCGCGGAACCTTTCCGGGGCGCTGCTCGACCGGCTCGCGCTCGACGCGAAGCGCGTCGAGGCGATGGCGCAGGGCATCGACGACATCATCGCGCTGCCCGATCCCGTCGGTGGCGTGATCGCCGAGTGGCGCCGGCCGAACGGCATGCTGATCCAGCGCGTGCGCGTGCCCCTGGGTGTGATCGGCATCATCTACGAGAGCCGGCCGAACGTGACCGCGGACGCGGGCGCGCTGTGCCTGAAGTCCGGCAACGCCGTGATCCTGCGCGGCGGTTCGGAGAGCTGGCACTCGAGCCGCGCGATCCATGCCTGCCTCGTCGCGGGCCTCGAAGCCGCGGGCCTGCCGCTGACCGCGATCCAGATGGTGCCGACCACGGACCGCGAGGCCGTCGGCTACCTGCTGAAGGGCATGACCGACTACGTCGACGTGATCGTGCCGCGCGGCGGCAAGAGCCTCATCCAGCGCGTGCAGGAGGACGCACGCGTGCCCGTGATCGGCCACCTCGAGGGCAACTGCCACGTCTACGTGCACGCGGCGGCCGACGTCAACATGGCGCGCGCGATCGTGAAGAACGCCAAGCTGCGCCGCACCGGCATCTGCGGCGCGGCCGAAACGCTGCTCGTCGACCGAGGCTGCGTGGCGACACACCTGGTACCGATCGTCAAGGACCTGCTGGACGCGGGCTGCGAGGTGCGCGGCGACGAGACCGTGCAGCGCGCCGATGCGCGCGTGAAGCCCGCGACGGAGCAGGACTGGTACACGGAATATCTCGACACGATCATTTCCGCGAAGGTTGTCGATGGCGTCGACGAGGCCATCGAGCACATCCGCAGGTATGGTTCGGCACATACCGAATCCATCGTGACCGAGGACCAGGCCGCTGCGGACCGCTTCCTCGCCAATGTCGACAGCGCCATCGTTCTGCACAACGCTTCCACGCAGTTCGCGGACGGCGGCGAGTTCGGCATGGGTGCGGAGATCGGCATCTCGACCGACAAGTTCCACGCCCGGGGCCCGGTTGGCGTGGAGCAGCTGACGAGCTACAAGTACGTGGTGCGCGGCAGCGGCCAGCTCAGGCCGGGCTGAACCGCGGCCTCAGTCGCCGCGACTGAAGAACGGTCCCGTCGCGATGAGGCGCATGAGCTGGGCCTGGGACCGCACGCGGCACTTGCGGAACACGCTGGCGAGCTGGGACTTGGCCGTCTCGCGGCTGATGCGCAGCGCGAGCGCCGCCTGGGTCATCCCCTGTCCCGCGTACAGCCCCTGCACCAGCAGGGTCTCGGCCGGCGTCAGGCCCAGCAGCCGCTGCAGTGCCAGCGGGCACGGGCTCGAGCGCACGGCGGGGCTGAACAGGCAGAGCAGCCAGAACGGGTCGGTGCCGGCTGGCAGCGCACCGAGGTCCGGCCGGAGGCTGCGTGCCTCGACCAACAGGGGGCCCGGACTCCCGCTGTCGGGCAGGCGCAGCACGATGCTGCGCTCGCTGCCGGCCCCGGCGGGGCCGGTTGCCCTGTTCTCCAGCAGCAGCCGGGAGTCGAGGTACCGATGGGCCCCGGGCAGCCACAGGCGGCCTGCCTGCCGCTGCATGCCCGGGCTGCGCGCGATCAGCTGCCCCGCGGCTTCGTTTTCGAGCACCACCGCGCCTTCGTGATCGATCACGACGACCGCGCCCGGCAGCCGGTGGAGCAGGCGTTCCCACAGCCGTTCGAGGCCGGTGTTGCCCGCGTCCGGGACCGGGGCGCCCCGATCGAGCGGCCGTACCATCCCGGGACGTGTCAGGCTCCGGACCCGTGCCTGGCGGTGTGCGCTGATCGGGTGAGACATGCTGGCCGCCACTTGCCGAAACGGCTCCAAGTGTCTGCGCCGCGTCTGCGGCCTGCCTATTGGCCAAATGTCCTAAACCAAAGTTTAGGGACTCTTCTTGACGCCGCGGCCGTGGTATCCGGACACTTCCCCGGGGGAGCTGCAAGAATCGCCCCGTTCAAGGCGGCAACGCATGACCGATAACCTGCCGACCGGCCGTCGGGTGCTGATCGTCGACGATCATCCCATCATCACGGACGCGCTGAGCACGGCCCTGCTTGTCATGCGCGTCTTCGACGCGGTCGACAAGGAGAATTCGCTGGCATCGGCCGCGAAACGTCTGCAGGGTGCGCGTCCCTATGACCTGGTCATGCTGGACCTGCATCTCGGCGATGCGCGCGGGCTCGAGGGCATGCAGCAGGTGCGCGAGCGCTGTCCGGACATGCCGGTGGTGATCTTCTCCGGCGACGATTCCAGCGCCACGGTGGCGGAGGCCTTCGAGCACGGCGTGCAGGGCTACATTTCGAAGAATTCGCCGATGAGCGTCGTGATCAACGCGATCCGCATCGTGCTGGGCGGCGGCATCTACATCCCGCCGCAGGCCGTCCGCATGCTGGGCTTCGATCCGCAGGCCGCGACCGGTGTGGCCGCCGCGAAGCCGCCGCGGCTGCCCGAGCTGTCACCGCGGCAGCGCGAAGTGCTGGCCTGTGTGCTGCAGGGTCTGACCAACAAGCACATCGGCCAGCGGCTCGACATGGCGGCCGGAACCGTCAAGGCGCATCTGAATACCGTCTACCGCATGTTCGAGGTCACGAGCCGCGCCCAGCTCATCCTGCGTGCGCGGGATCTGGGCCTGCTGTAGCGGGCGCGGCGCGCGTGCCGGCGGGACGCTCCGCAACCGGCATCAGGATGCGGACGCGTGTGCCCCGGCCCGGTGCGGAGTCGAACTCGAGTTCGTGGCCCAGCAGTCTCGCAATGTGGCGCACGATGGCGAGACCCAGACCCGCCCCCTGACCGTGCACGGGCCGCGGCTGCGGCAATTGCTGGAAGGCCTTGAAGATCTCCGCCTGGTCGGCCTGCGCGATACCGGGACCGGTGTCCGCCACCTCCAGACAGGCCCGTCCACCCGGCCGCGTGAGGCGGAGCTGGATGCGTCCGCGCTCGGTGTAGCGCACGGCATTGCTCATGAGATTCCGGATCATGCGCGCCAGCAGGTCGTAGTCCGAGGTCACGGCGCAGGGCGAGGCCTCGACGTCGAGCGCCAGGCTCCGTGTCTCGCACTGTGGCCGGAACTCGGCCTCGATCTGCTGCACGAGCTCGCTCAGGTTCACCGTGCCGATCGCGGGTGTGATCGTACCGGCCTCGAACCGCGTCAGGTCCAGCAGATCGTCGAACAGCGCGCTCGCTGACGCGAGCGCCTTGCCCTGCTGTTCCACGAGACGCTGCGCCGGAGGCGGCAGCGCGTGCATCGACAGTGCATGGTTCAGCAGGTTCGCGGCATACAGCGGCTGGCGCAGGTCGTGACTCGCCGCGGCCATGAAGAAGGTCCTGGAACGACTGGCCTCCTCCGCCCGTTGCAGCGCCGCCAGCGCGGTGCGCTTCTCGTGGTCGCGCTGCAGGATCAGGTCGTCCTTCTCGAAGCGGATGCGGATGCTGTCGTCGAAGGCCTGCTGCGAGCCCTGGCCCGCGGAGAGCATCATCAGCGTGAGTCCCGCCAGGATGACCGCAATGGCGATGCCTTCGCCGCCCTGGAGCAGCCAGAACAGCACTACCTGTCCCATGAGCAGCGGCAGCGAGAGTCGCAGCGAGCGGAGATCGTGCGACAGGTTGATCATGCCGCCGACACCGTAGAGGCAGATCAGCAGCGTCATCATGTACGACGCCGCGGCGTCGTGGCGATTGAGCACGATCCAGATGCCGGCACCCGTCACGATGTGGGTGGTGATGCTCAGCTGCCGGAAACGCCGGTCGTGACGGGCCAGCGTTTCCTGCGGACCGTCGAGCTCGCGGCGCGCGAGCAGCGCGACGCGGTAGCGCAGCGACAACAGCACCGTGGAGGCCGTGAGCCAGATCGCGATGCCGGCCGGGTGGATGCCGCGACCGATCAGCAGCACGCTGGCGATGGTGTTCAGCGCCATCCCCAGGAATGCGGACGGCGCCTGGCGGCAGCGCGATTGCACGGAGCCGCGCAGGAGCGCGAGGGTGATGGCGCCGTCCCGCCGCGAATCTTCCGCCGGGGCGCCCGCAGCCGCCGATCGGGCGGTATCGGCCGCGGGCGTGCCGGCCGGACCCCGCGCGAGTCCCTGCGGAGTGCCACTGACGGTCTCGGAGGGACGGCAGGCCATGTCGTTCGACTGCTCCGAACCGGTTGAAGCGCTGATCCCGGCCGTCCCTGGCAGGTCCGCCGGGACACCCTTCGCGACCAATCGCGGGCTGTCATCGGGTCCGGTTACGACGGATCGGCGTCAGCCTACCGCCTGCCGCGACGGCTCAACAAGGCCCGGGTGGGCGAGGTTTGCGACAGCCTCCCGCTCCTCGTGCGGCCCCGATGAGTCCGGCGCACACGGGATCTCGTGCGGTTG
>CAYWMY010000109.1:0-8667 GCA_964459405.1 uncultured Steroidobacteraceae bacterium
GAACAGCGACACGCGGTTGAGCGTGAAGCCCCAGGCCCAGGACGCGAACAGCGTCGCGGCGAGCGTCACGATCACCGCGGCGCCGACGACGACGGCCTCGCGTCGCCCCATCGTCAGAGCGACCAGCAGCACGACCGAAGCGGTCGCGAGCAGCAGCTTCTGGATCAGCTTCTGCGCCTTGTCGTTCGCGGTGACGCCATAGTTACGCGTGACCGTGATTTCCACCGACGAGGGGATGTAGGTGCCCCGCAGCGCCTCGAGGCGCCGCAGCACCTGGTCGGCGACGTCGATCGCGTTCTCGCCGGGCTTCTTCGACACGGCGAGGGTGACGGCGGGCGTGTGATCCAGCGCCGGCAGCCCGGCTCGTGCCGCGGCCGGACCCGTGCCCATCCAGACGAAGGACTCCGGCTGGTCGGCTTTCGCGCGCACCGCGGCAACGTCCTCGAGCCGGACAGGCCGGCCGTCGGCGAGACCGACAATGACGCCGGCTACGTCGTCCGCATCCGCCAGGAAGGAGCCGGCCTCCACGGGCGTGACGCGATCGCCGCCGACCAGCTGCCCGGCCTGGCGCACGAGGTTGGCCGCCATCAGCGCGCCGGAGACGTCGTCGATCGACAGGCCGCGAGCCGCGAGCCGCTGCGCGTCCAGCTCGACGTGCACCACGCTCGCTGGTCCGCCGATGGAATAGACATTGCGTGTGCCCGGCACGCGCTGGATCTCGGTCTCGATCGCGCGCGCGACCTGGCCGAGCTCGTGGCCGCCGGTGCCGGGATCCCGTGACCAGAGCGTCAGCGCGAGGATCGGCACGTCGTCGATGCCCTTGGGCTTCACGAGTGGCTGCAGGATGCCGGCATTGGCGGGCCGCCAGTCGTGGTTCGAGTAGATGGCGTTGTAGAGGCGCACGATGGCCTCGGTGCGTGGCTCGCCGACCTTGAACTGCACCGACAGCACCGCGAGCCCCGGCCGGGAGACGGACGCGATGTGCTCGACGCCGGCGATCTCGCCCAGCACCTGCTCCATCGGCGACGCGACCAGGCTCTCGACCTGCTGCGAGGAGGCGCCGGGGAAGGGGACGAAGATGTTCGCGAAGGTGACGTCGATCTGGGGCTCTTCCTCGCGCGGAGTCACGGCCACGGCGAACAGGCCCATCAGCATCGCCGTCAGCGCGAGCAGCGGCGTGAGCTGGCTCGAGAGGAAAGTCCGTGCCAGCCGCCCGCTGAATCCAAGGCGCCCGGTCATGGCGCCGCAGACCGGTCCCGCTGCGGCATGAACGCGATCGGATCCGTCACGACGCGCTCACCCGCGCTCAGTCCCGCGAGCACCTGTACGCGCTCCGCGTTGCGCTGGCCGACGCGGACCTGGCGAAGGGTGACGTTGCCGTCCGGTGCCACGACGTAGACCGCGGTGACCTCGCTGCGCTCGACGAGCGCGGCAGCCGGAACGGACAGGTCGCCGGGCCCGGCAGTCGGGATGGCGACGCGTACGAACTGGCCCGCGAACAGCCCCGCGGCGTCGGGCGGGAGGGCAACCCAGACCCGCACGGTTCCGGATGCCGGCGAGGCCGCGCCGAAAACCTTGACCGCGGCCGATTCCAGGCGGCCAGCCCCGAGCAGCACGCTGGCGCGGGCCTGTTCCCGCAGCAGGCCGGCCACGGACTGCGGCACGTCGAGGACGACCCGCAGGTGCCGCGGCGAGACGACGTCGAACAGCGGCTGGCCGGGTGCGATCACGTCGCCGGGCTGCACATGACGGGCCATGACGGTGCCGGCAAACGGCGCCGCCACGTCGGCGTAGGCGACGTTCTCGCGCGCGGCCTCGCGGCCTGCGCGCGCTGCGGCGACCCGGGCCACGGCCGCGTCGCGCGCGGCCGTGACCTCGTCAAAGGCGGCCCTCGCCACGACCTTGCGTTCATGCAGCTCCGCGATGCGGCGGTAACGCTGCTGGACCTCGGCTTCCCGGGCCAGCGCCTCGTTGAGGGCCGACTCCGCCTGCGCGAGCGAAGCGCGCTGCTCGATGCCACGCAGCCGCAGCACGACCGTGCCAGCCGACACGACGTCGTTCACGTCGCGCAGCACGGCCGCGACACGGCCGGCCGTCTGCGCGCGCACCATCGTCTGCTCGACGCCTTCGATACGGCCGTCGAACAGCCGCTCGCGCGGTACGGCACCGGGCTGCACGACCACGGAGGGCGGCGGCGCCGCATGGCTTTGGACGGCCGGCGGCGCCTCGTCTCCGCAGGCCGCAAGCAACGCCACCGCGGCCGTGGCGAGGAAGGCGCGCGGCCGCACGCGGGCGCTCACTCGAAGGCCGCGCCCGAACGTGCGCCGAGCTTCTTCAGCACCACTGCCAGCGGGCAGAAGCGCGTGAACGCCGCCTGCAGCATGTTCAGGCCGACGAAAGCGGGGAGCAGCAGCCACCAGGCGCTGACCCAGTGGCCGAGAGCGAGGCCGGTCAAAACCATGACCCCCGCGAACGCGAACACCATTCTGTCGATTGACATCGTGCCCTCCCCTCCGGTGGCCCCCACCTCGCATCGCGCGGCGGTGCTTCGGCCCGGATCGGCGTGTTTACCTCAGCACCGGCCCGCCCGTGGCCGGATCCCGCGCGATGACTTGAAGGCCCGCGCTCTTCCACGCGCCAATGCCACCCGCCAAGTGCGCCGCATGCTGCGCGCCTGCTGACAGCCGCTTCAGCGCAGCCTGCGCCGAGCGCTTGCCCGTGCCGCACTGAAACACGACCCGGCGCTCGCCATCCGGCGGTAGCCGCGAGGCATCGAAGGTGGACAACGGAAACAGCAAGGCCCCCGGGATCCGCTCGGCCTCGTACTCGGACGGCTCGCGGACGTCGATCAGCAGGATACTCCCCGCATCGAGCCGGGCCTGCACTTCCTGCGGCGTGAGTTCCTGCATTGCGCCATTCGCCTGTGTCGTCATGAGGCATCCACTCCTGCGCCCACGTAAAATTGCATTTTATTAGAGTTTGCTAAATTAGCAATCGGTAAATATACTCACTGTCCACGACGCATTCCGGAGGGATCACGGCGCATGACCGCCTCGCGTTCACGGCCCCGGCTGACCCGGGCAGCCCGCGAGATGCAGCCACACGCCGAGCGTGCGGCGCGGCTGCTGCGTTCGCTCGCGAACGAACAACGGCTCATGCTGCTGTGCAACCTGCTGGAAGGACCGCTGTCGGTGAGCGAGCTGAACGAGCGCGTGGCTCTGAGCCAGTCGGCGCTGTCGCAGCACCTCGCGGTGCTGCGCGAAGCCGGCGTGGTCACTACGACCCGCCAGGCGCAGAGCATCGTCTATGCACTGCCTCCGGGATCCGTCGTGCGGATCATCCGCGTGCTCAAGGACGAATTCTGCCGCTGAGGACCCCGGCGTCGGATCCGGCGCCATCCCTTGCGGGTGACCCGGCGGCGACCTGGCCTGCGGGAGCACCGCTGCGCCTCGGGAACAGGAACGCCCGGAGACGTCTCCCTGTCCGCGAGGAAACCGACGTTCCGCCACCGCCCCTGAACCCAGGTGCAGCGGACGTATCCCTGTCCACGAGGAAGCCGACCCCGCTGCCCTCCCTGGGGACTCTCGCATGAGCGTCTGGACGCGGCACCCTCGTCCGCAGGCTGGCAGCAGCACATCGGCACCGGGACGGGCGGTCCCTGTCGCGGCGGAATCTTGGCCGCGGAACGGGCCGCTATACTGTGCGACCTTTTTTTCGGACCGGGCCGTGGCCCGGCAGCGCAATTATGGCCAGACCGAAGCCAGCCCCGGTGCCGCGAACTTTCCAGGACCTGATTTTCACGCTCGAGACCTATTGGGCGCGGCAGGGCTGCGTCGTGCTGCAGCCCTATGACATGGAGATGGGTGCCGGAACCTTTCACACGGCAACCTTCCTGCGCGCACTCGGGCCCGAGCCCTGGAGCGCCGCCTACGTGCAGCCCAGCCGGCGACCCACCGACGGCCGCTACGGTGACAACCCCTTCCGGCTGCAGCACTACTATCAGTACCAGGTCGTCATCAAGCCGTCGCCGGACGACATCATCGACCTGTACCTGGGTTCGCTGCGCGCCATCGGGCTCGACCCGCTGACGCACGACATCCGGCTGGTCGAGGACAACTGGGAATCGCCGACGCTGGGCGCCTGGGGCCTCGGCTGGGAGATCTGGCTGAACGGCATGGAGATCACGCAGTTCACTTACTTCCAGCAGGCCGGCGGGCTCGACTGCCGCCCCGTCACGGGCGAGATCACCTACGGCCTCGAGCGGCTCGCGATGTACCTGCAGGGCGTCGAGAGCGTGTTCGACATCGTCTGGGCGGACGGGCCGCTGCGCCGCGTCACCTACGGCGATGTCTACCACCAGAACGAGGTCGAGCAATCGACCTACAACTTCGAGGTGGCCGATACGACCGAGCTGTTCCGGGCCTTCGACCTGCATGAGCGGCTGTGCGGCGAGCTGCTCGAGCGCAGGCTGCCATTGCCGGCCTACGAGCAGGTGCTCAAGGCTTCGCACACCTTCAATCTGCTGGATGCGCGTCGCGCGATTTCAGTCACGGAGCGGCAGCGATTCATCCTGCGGGTGCGCGCGCTCGCACGCGGGGTCGCCACGGCCTACTACGCCAGCCGCGAAGCCCTCGGCTTCCCGATGCTGAAGACCCGGGAGGCCCGCGCATGAAGGCCCGCTACAGCGACTTCCTGGTGGAGATCGGTACCGAAGAGCTGCCACCGAAGAGTCTGTTCGAGCTCGCAAATGCGTTCAGCGACGGCATCGTCGCGGGCCTCGCCGAGGCGGGACTGCGCCACGGCCGGGTGCACACGCACGCGACGCCGCGGCGCCTCGCCGTGAGGGTCGAGCGCCTGGCCCTGCAGCAAGCCGACCAGCAGATCGAGCGGCGCGGGCCCCCGGTCGGCGCAGCGTTCGATGCTGCGGGGCAGCCGACCCGGGCCGCGCTCGCGTTCGCAGAATCCAATGGCTGCGCCGTGGCCGATCTGGGCCGCGTGCAGGATGCGAAGGGCGAGTTCCTTTTCTACCGCGGTACGCGCGCCGGCACGGCCACCCGCGCGCTGCTGCCCGGCATCGTGGACCGCTCGCTCGCCACCCTGCCGATCGCAAAGCGCATGCGCTGGGGAGCCCGCGAAACGCAGTTCGTGCGGCCCGTGCACTGGGTCGTGATGCTGCACGGACGCGACGTCGTCGACTGCGAGATTCTCGGTGTGAAGGCCGGGCGGACGACACGCGGCCATCGCTTCCTGGCGCCGAAACCGATCGCGCTGGCGTCGCCGGGGCAGTACCTCGCCCGGCTCGAGAGCCGTGGCCATGTGCTGGCCGACGTGCAACGGCGGCGCGAGCGGGTGCGCGAAGGCGTGCTCGCGGCCGCACGCGAGGCCGGCGGCGAAGCCATCGTCCAGGACGCCCTGCTTGATGAGGTCAACGCCCTGGTCGAGTGGCCGGTGCCGCTGGTGGGACACATCGATGAGCGCTTCCTGGAGCTGCCGCCCGAGGTGCTCATCGCCACGATCCAGGATCACCAGCGTTACTTCCCGGTCCGGGACGCGCGCGGGGCGCTGCTGCCGCGCTTCGTGTTCGTCGCCAACATCCCGAGCCGCGATCCCGCGCAGGTGCGGGCGGGCAACGAGCGCGTCGTGCGGCCGCGCCTCGCCGACAGCGCGTTCTTCTACGCCCAGGATCGGCGCCAGCCGCTCGCCGCGCGCCGCGACGCGCTGCGGACCGTGACTTACCAGACCCGGCTCGGAACACTGGCCGACAAGACCGCGCGCGTGCGCCTGCTGGCCGCCGGCATCGCAGCGGCGATCGGCGCCGACCGCGCACGCACCGAGCGGGCCGCGGAACTCGCCAAGTGCGACCTGCTGTGCAGCATGGTAGGTGAGTTCCCGGAGCTGCAGGGCGTGATGGGTGCCTACTACGCGCGGCACGACGGCGAACCCGACGAGGTGGCGCGGGCCATTGCGGAGCAGTATCGGCCGCGGTTCGCGGGAGACGCTTTGCCGGAGACGGGCGCGGGCACCGCCGTGGCGCTGGCGGACAGGCTCGACACCATCGCGGGCATCTTCGCGATCGGCCAGAAACCCAGCGGCACGAAGGACCCGTTCGGGCTGCGTCGCGCAGCGCTCGGCGTGCTGCGCATCATCGTCGAGCGCGGCCTCGAGCTCGACCTCGTGGCGCTGATCCGGCAGGCGCTGGAGCAGGTTCGGCGCGACATCGCGCGGATCGCGGCATCCGGGGCGAATGGCCCGGGAGCGCGCACCAACGATGGGACGACGCTCGCTGACGAGATCTACGACTACGTGATCGAGCGGCTGCGTGCCTACGCGATGGAAGCCGACAAGCTGGTGACGACCGAGATTTTCGAGGCCGTGCTGGCGAGGCGGCCGGCCTCCGTGCTGGATTTCCAGACACGGCTCACGGCGCTGATCGCCTTCCTGCAGCTGCCCGACGCCGCGAGGCTCGCCGCCGCCAACAAGCGTATTGCGAACATCCTGCGCAAGAGCCCGGCCGGTGCCGCGCACCGCGTCGACGAGTCGCTGCTCAGGCTGCCGGCCGAACGTCAGCTGCAGGCGGACATCGACGCGCTGCGCGCCGAGGTCGAGGCTGCGCTCGCTGCGAGACGCTACGACGACGCGCTGCGGCGCCTCGCGACGCTGCGGCCGGCCGTCGACGCGTTCTTCGACGAGGTGCTGGTCATGGACCCCGATCCGGCACTGCGTGACAACCGCCTCGCGCTGCTCGCAACGCTGTCGCAGCTGTTCCTCGCCGTGGCGGACCTGTCGCGGCTGCCGGGCTGATGCATCATGTGGCAGCGGGTCCGCTCGGTCGCGTTCACGATCACGTTCCTGCTGCTGTCGCTGGTCTATTCGCCGCTCGCGATTCCGGCGGCACTCGGGCCCTTCAGGCACCGCTATCCGGTCGCGCGCTTCTGGGCGCGTTCCGAGCTGCGGCTGCTGCGCTGGATGTGCGGCCTCGACTACGTCGTGGAGGGCCGTGAGAACATTCCCGCGACACCTCATGTCGCCATGTGGAAGCATTCTTCGGCCTGGGAGACGATTGCGCAGATCGTTGTCTGTCCGCCTCAGGCGTGGGTGCTCAAACGCGAGCTGCTCTGGATCCCGTTCTTCGGCTGGCTGATCGCACTGATGCGGCCCATCGCCATCAACCGCGCGGCGGGCGCGCGTTCCATCAACCAGGTCGTCGCGCAAGGCAAACAGCGGCTGGCCGCCGGCCTGAATGTCCTCGTGTTTCCGGAAGGGACACGCATGCCGCCTGGCGAGACGCGCAAGTACGGCATGTCCGGCTTCGTACTCGCGGCGCAGGCAGGGGTGCCGATCGTGCCCGTGGCTCACGATGCCGGCGATTACTGGCCGCGCCGCGGCTGGCTCAAGAAACCCGGCACGATCCGCGTCGTGATCGGTCCACCGATTCCGAGCCAGGGCCGCGATCCACGCGAGCTGGCAAGCGAGGTGCAGAAATGGATGGACGCGCAGGTGACCGCGATTCGCAGCACCTCCGGAGCCGCTCGCAGCTGAGCAGCACGGCATCGAGCTCAGGCAGCCGCTGCGAACAGCATCGTTTGCTTGCACGAGTGCCGCCGCCACGCGCGGCCACCGGGCGGCTCAGACGTCCAGATTCGCGACCGCCAGCGCATTCTTCTCGATGAACTCGCGCCGCGGCTCGACGGCGTCGCCCATCAGTGTCGTGAAGATGTCGTCGGCCGTGACGGCATCCTCGATCCGCACCTGCAGCAGCCGGCGCGACTCGGGGTTCACAGTCGTCTCCCACAGCTGTTCCGGGTTCATCTCGCCGAGACCCTTGTAGCGCTGGATGCTCTGACCCTTGCGCGCCTGCTCGAGCAGCCAGGTCATGACGGCCGGAAAACTCGACACTTCGTGCCGCTCGCCGCCCTTCATCACGAATGCGCCCGGTTCCAGCAGGCCCGCCAGCGTCCCGCCGAGCTCGGCGATCCGACGGTACTCGGCCGAGTCGAAGAACTCGCGCGGCAGGTGCTTTTCCGTCGTGAGACCGTGTTCGGTGCGATAGACGTTGAGCCGCCGCGCGTGCCCCGCGCTCGCCGACTGCACCGTAACGCGGTAGCTGCGCGTCGGGTGACCGTCACCGTTCAGTTGCTGCTCGAGCTCGGCGGCCCAGGCCTCGAGCGCGCCCGGCGTCGCGAAGGTCTGGGCCGTGACCTCGGGCAGGTACAGCAGCTGTTCCAGCAGGCGCCGGTCGTAGCGGCGCGCCCATCGCGCGATGATGGCCTGCACCTCCATGTAGCTGCGCGCCATCTCCTCGAACGCCGTGCCGGACAGCGCTGGAGCCTCGGGACTCACGTGCAGGGCCGCGTCCTCGATCGCGGCGTTCAGCAGCATCCGGTTCAGCTCGGCGTCGTCCTTGACGTAGGTCTCCTGCTTGCCTTTTTTGACCTTGTAGAGCGGCGGCTGCGCGATGTAGACGTGGCCGCGCTCGATGAGCACGGGCATCTGCCGGTAGAAGAAGGTCAGCAACAGCGTGCGGATGTGCGAGCCGTCGACGTCGGCGTCGGTCATGATGATGATGCGATGGTAGCGCAGTTTTTCGACGTTGAAGTCGTCGCGGCCGATGCTGCAGCCGAGGGCGCTGATCAGCGTCGCGACTTCCTGTGACGACAGCATCTTGTC
>CAYWMY010000110.1:0-8636 GCA_964459405.1 uncultured Steroidobacteraceae bacterium
CGCCGCACGCCTGCGACGGCGCGGTTTGCCGGCGACGCGTCACCCCGCGGGCATGCGGGCCTGGCGTCACACAGGTATGAGGTTGCCATTGGCCTGACCGGCCGGCGCGCTTCAGGCCCCCGGAGCACCCAGGAAGACCGACGGCAGGGGCAGCAGCCCGAAGCAGGTCAGTTGCAGTACCAGACAGGCCCGCAGCGAGGCCGCTTCACGCGGCAGCGGTGCGAACGAGGGTGCCACCCGGGCCTCGCGGTGCCAGCGCGTGATCTGCAGCGATGCCGGCAGCGCACCGGCGAGGAGCAGCGCAAACACCGCGATCTTGGTCCAGAAGAGGTCGCTGGCGAAGTAGAACGACGCGCCACCCGGATGCTGCATCACGCGCGCGATCCCCGTTGCGGCCGCCATCGCGAGCGCGAGCAGGTAATTCAGGTCGAGCGCCGCCAGCAGCCGGGCCTGGCGCCGGTCGATCGCGCGCGACTGCGCCCAGTATTCGGCCAGCGCCAGTCCCGCGGCCAGCCCGCCGGCGAGCAGATGCAGATACGCGAAAAAGCGCTCGACCAGCACGACGCAACCGCTCCAGGCCCGGGCCCGCGAGTATGCCTGCCGGCACAGCGGCGGGTGCGGCGGGCATGCGCGGCTCGTTGCGGCTCGCCGCAGGTCCAGGCGTAGGCGTCGACCAGCGCCCGACGGCCGCGCACCGCCGTCGCCGGCGCAGACGGCCCGCTCGCCAATCGCGTCTCCGCCATGCCCTCGTCATAACGCTGCGCCGGGAGGGGCCGCTCGTGAAAAGCATGCTGGCCGACATCGACCTGCACGTTCACGAATCCCTGCGAACCCAGCTGCTCGCGCAGCCGCTGGCTCGCACCCTCGAGCGCTTCGCGCACCTGCTGGTTGTGCGCCGTGAAGGTAACGGTGGCCTGATCTCCGCTGACCTGCACGCGGACTTCGAGCGGGCCGAGCTGTGGCGGGTTCAGCTTCAGGTGCGCCTGGCCCAGGTCCTGCTGAATCATCCACGCGACACGGTCGGCGAGCCCTTCGGACCAGCCAGGATTCGCAACCGGTGTCGCCAGCTGCATGACCGGCGGAGGGTCCGCGGGCCGCGGCCCGGGCAGCGCCGTCGCGGCCACAATGACAGGCTGCGGCGATTCCGCGGACGCCGGGGACAGTGCCTCCGTTGCGAGCGGCAATTCGACCTCCGGGACTGCCGGGCGCTCCGGTTCCGCGGCCACGAGCGCCGGCGCGGCAGCATTGTCGAGTGGCACGGGGCCACGCGGCGGTGCACCGGGCCGCGTGGCAATCTCGCGGAGCGCCACCGGTGCGACCGGCGCGCGCGGCACGGCCGCCAGCGGTGCCGGCGAAGGCTCCGCAGCTTCCACACTCACCTCGGTCATGGCGTCGGACGGTGGCGCGCTTCCGTCCGTCGCAGCGACTGGCGCCGCTTGCCTCTGCACCACGGCCGCAGCGGGCCATGCTTCGCCTCCTGCAGCGGCGGGATCGCGGGACACCGCTGCGCCCGGGCCGGCCGCCACGGGATCCCGAGCCGGATCCTGCCCCGGCGGCGCGGCACTCAATGCGCCGGCAACCGCATTCGCGCCCGGCGACCCGGACGACGGCCCGGCGGCGACTGGAGCCGCCAACTGCGGCCCGGCGGCGACCGCCTCGCCGGCAGCGAGCGCGGCAGGCGCCGCCGGCGGCGGCAGCGCAGATGGCAGCAGTCCGGCCACGAACGGCAAGCCGTTGCCGCCCTCCGGCACGGCCACGCCGGTTTCCTCGGCGGCCGGCTGCAATCCGGCCGCGGACTCCGGCCCTACCTCCTCCACAGCGGCCATCGCCGCGGAAAACGTCCCCGGATCCTCAGCGGCGCGCCCGATCGCTCCGGGCGTTCCGATCGGCGGCGCGGCGGCCATGGCAGCGGGAGAGAGGTTCACGATCTGCGGTGCGGCGTCCATCGCCACACGGTCTGCAAGTCACATGCCACAGGAACGACAGGGCGCGACCCTCGTGTGATTCCCCCGAGAGGCGTGACGGCCTGACAGCCTGTCGGAGCTCGGTGATCGTCGCGAGACGAGTGGAAGATCGGTCCCAGGTCCGACAGGCTGCCAGCGTCCCTGAGTCGGGATCAGAGACTCGCACTGCGGAGGTCGGCCGGCTCACTCCTCGAGGATCGAGGTACCCGGGCTCCGCAGCGCCTGCTCATCATGCTGCTGCTGCTCGCGCCGGTCGTGCTCGCGACGCTCGTGCAGGCGCAGGTTCTCGACCACGCGGCCCAGCGCCGCCGCCTCGGCACGAGTCTCGCGCCATGCCTGCGCACGACGATCGAGATCTGCGCGCGCCTCGTCGAGCAGCCCCTGCTGCTGCCGGATCGCATCCCCGAGACGCGTCAGGAAGGCGTGGTAATTCTGCAGCCGCACCGGATCGAGTGTACCGACGGCCTGTGACTGCCGGCCGGCATACTCCTCGCGATAGCGCTGCAGCTCGTCGAGCCGCCGCTCGCGTTCCTCGACGAGCGCCCTGGCGCGGGCCAGCAGCGCGCCCGCGTCCTGCTCGCGCGAGTCGGCGTAGCGCTTGATCGGCTTCATGCGGTCGGATCGGTTCATCGCCACGGGGCTTGCGGGATCAATGCAGGTGCGAGACGAGGGCAGCGAGCTCGCGCACGCTCGTGTCCCAGGACACGGGGTCGTACATGTCCTGCTGCAGGAAGCGCACGATCTGAGGCCAGAATTCGATCGCCTGGTCGATGCGCGGGTCAGAACCTTTGCGGTAGGCGCCCACCGTGATCATGTCCCGGTTCTGATGGTAGAGCGAGTAGACCTGCCTGAGCCTGGTCGCCATCTCCTGATGATCGCGGGTCGTGATCTGGTGCATCGCGCGACTGATCGATGCCTCGATGTCGATCGCCGGGTAAATACCCGCCTCGCCGAGCCGTCGCGCCAGCACGATGTGACCGTCGAGGATCGCGCGCGCCGCATCGGCGATCGGGTCGTTCTGGTCGTCACCCTCGGCGAGCACGGTGTAGATCGCAGTGATGGATCCGGAGCCCGAATCACTGTTGCCGGCGCGCTCGCAGAGCTGCGGGATACGTGCGAACACCGACGGCGGGTAGCCCTTGGTGGCGGGCGGCTCGCCGATCGCAAGCGCGATCTCGCGCTGCGCCTGGGCGAAGCGCGTCAGCGAATCGAGCAGCAGCAGTACCTTGAGCCCCTGATCCCGGAAGTGCTCGGCGATCGCCGTGGCCTGCCACGCGCCATGCATGCGCAGCAGTGGCGGCGTGTCCGCCGGGGTCGCGACGACCACCGCGCGCTGCAGGCCATCGGGCCCCAGCGTGTCGTTGACGAATTCCTGCACCTCACGGCCGCGTTCGCCGATGAGCCCGACGACGGTCACGTCCGCCTCGGTGTAGCGCGTCATCATGCCGAGCAGCACCGACTTGCCGACGCCGGAGCCGGCGAACAGGCCGATGCGCTGGCCACGACCGACAGTCAGCAGCGCGTTGATGCTGCGGACGCCGACATCGAGCGGCTCACGGATGGCGCGCCGCTGCAGTGGATTGAGCGGCTTTCCCATGAGCGGCCGGCGCTCGCGGCAATGCACGGGTCCGGTGGCGTCGAGCGGGCGCCCGGCACCATCGAGGACCCGTCCGAGCAGTTCCGGGCCGACGTGAACCTCCGAAACGGACTTCGACGGCACGACCCGTGCACCCGGCATCAGGCCGCGGATGTCACCGGTCGGCATCAGGAAGATGCGTTCTCCGGAGAAGCCGACGACCTCGGCTTCAACCTCCCGGCCCGCCCCAGTCTCCACGAGGCAGCGAGCCCCGACGGCGGCCTCGCAGCCCACCGCCTCGAGTGTCATGCCCACCATGCGCGACAGCAGACCTTCGACCACGAGCGGCTGCACGTCGCGGAGCTGCTGTCGGTATTGCGCGAGGTGCCGCGTCCACCGGGCGGGATTCAGACCGGGCAGATGCCGGACAGCGGTGTTCATGCCGGGTCGGGATCGCGGCCGTCCAGGTGGCGCTGCCCGCCGAGCAGTTCGGAGACCACCTTGCCGAGCCGCGTTTCGAGCCGCGCGTCGACGCGCGAGGCCGCCGTCAGGACCTGACAACCTCCACGCATCATCACCGGATCCTCGACCACCGACCACGCGCGTTCGCGTTCGGTGGGCGCCAGGTGCTGGCGGACGATCGCCGCGTCCTCGGGATGCAGGTGCACGCGTACCTCGCGCGCGGCGACCGGCAGCGCGGCAATCGCCTCGCGCACGATGGCGATGATCTGCGTCGGATCCTGGCGCAGCTCGCGCCGGACCACCTGCTTGGCCAGCGCGAGCGCCAGCTGCAGCAGCTCGTCCTCGACCGCGGCGTCCAGAGTCTCGAAGGGTCGCGCCAGGCTGTCGATCAGCGACGCGAAGCGACGCACCTCCTCGGCGACCTCCTCCTGCCCCGCGGCCTGGCCGTCGCGATAGCCTTGACGGAACGCCTCGTCATAAGCCTCCCGCTGCAGATCCTCGAGTGTCGAGGCCCGCACCACTCCGCCCGCCGTGGTGCCGCCGCGCAGGGGATGGGCCGCCTGGTCGACGCACGGCACATCCCAGGTGCGGGCACCCGCCGCGTCCTCGGCACTGAGGATCCGGGAACTCAACGCCGCGACACCTCAGACATACTCGCCGCCGCCGCCGCCGATCATGATCGTGCCGTCCTCGGCGAGCCGCTGCGCGATCGAGATGATCTCCTTCTGCGCCGCCTCGACCTCCGACACCTTGACGGGGCCGCGCATTTCCATGTCGTCCCGCAGGATCTCCGCGGCGCGCTTCGACATGTTGCGCATGATCTTGTCCTGCACCTCGACCTCGGCGCCGCGCAGCGCAATGCCGAGCCGGCCCGAATCGGCCTCGCGCAGGATCGCCTGGATGCCGCGGTCGTCGATCTGCAGCAGGTTCTCGAAGACGAACATCTGGTCCTTGATCTTCTGGTGCAGCTCGCCGTCAGACTGCTCGATCTGCGCCAGCGCCTCCACCTGCATGTCTCGCGGCATCGCATTCATCATGTTCGCGGTCAGGCGCGCGCCCCCCAGCTTGCGCTGCGGCGACGAGCTGCTCTGGACGGCACGCTTCTCGATCACGTCACCGAGTTCATTGAGCGCACTCTGTGGCACCTCGTCCAGCGTCGCGACGCGGATCAGGATCTCGGTGCGGAGATGCTCGGGCAGCAGCGCACAGACGGCGCCGGCCTGGTCCGCGTCGAGGTTCGCCAGCAGGATTGCGATCACCTGGGGATGTTCCTCGCCGATCAGCCGGGCCACGGACTTCGGATCCAGCCACTTGAGGTGCTCAATTCCGGCTCCGGGTCCCAGACCGGAGGTGATGCGGTCGAGCAGCAGCTCCGCGCGCTGCTTGCCGAGCGAACTGACCAGCACCCGCTTCATGTACTCCGTCGCGTCGGCACCCGAGGGACCCTTGTTCTCGACCCCCTTCACGAAAGTCGCGAGCACCGCCTGGATCTTCTCGCGCGGCACGTTCCTGAGGCCGGCCATCGCCTGCCCGACGCGCTGGACCTCACGCGGATCCATGTGCCTGAGCAGCTCGGCGGCGTCCTGCTCGCCCAGCGTGAGCAGCAGGATGGCGGCGCGCTCCGCTCCAGACACACCAGCCGTGTCAGTGCTCTTCTCAGCCATCGGCTGCCACCCACTCCTTCACGAGTTCGGCGGCACGCCGCGGATCCTGGCCGACCAGGCTGCGTGCGGCTGCAACCTGCTGGTCGTAGCTGCCCGCGCCGGCCGCGACCACGGCGCCTGTCGCGGCAGCGCCCGTGGCGGCTCCCGTCAGCGTAACCCGGTCTCCACTGACTTCGCCGATGCCGGCGCCTGCGCCGGGCGCTGCCAGTGCCGAGCGGGTCAGCGACCTCATGAGCGGCCGCAGCACGACGAACGCCAGCAGCACCACGAGCCCGGCTCCGACGGCCTGCCGCGCGACCGTGCGCAGTAGCGGGCTCTGCAGCAATGGCACACCGGCTTCCATGTCGCCGGCAGGGGGGGTGGCAAACGAGGCATTGACCACCTCGACGCGGTCGCCGCGCGCCGCGTCGAAGCCGACCGCCTCCTTGACGATGCTGGTGAACCGCTCGAGCTCCTCGCGCGTGTACGGCTTGGCTGCCGCTCCCGCCGCCGGCGCACGGTTGTCGAGAATCACCGCGACGCTGAGCCGCCGCACCACGCCGACCGGTGCGCGGGTGTGGCTGATGACGCGGCCGATCTCGTAGTTGCGCGTAGCCCGCTGCGCCGTCGCGGCGGGTTGTGCGGGCTGCGCTGCCGCTTGCTGCTGGGCGGCGGGCGGCGCCGGCGAGGTCTGTGGCGGCTGGTTGCTGAGTGCGCCGGGAATGCCCTGCGCGAGGTCGCCGGCCAGGCGCTGGTCGGTGCTGGTCTGTTCGCTGCGCACCACCTGCTGATCCGGATCGAAATCCTCGCTGGTGCGCTCCACGACCGTGAAATCGATGTCGGCCGTGACCCCGGCACGCACCGCTGCCGGCCCCACCAGCGGCGACAGCAGATCCTCGATGCGGCGGCGGTGGCGTTCCTCCACCTCGCGCTGGTATTCGAGCTGCCGGGCACTCGCCGCCATCGCGTCACCGCTGTCGGGAGATGACAGCAGGCCGCCTGCCTGATCGACGACGGTCACCTGCTTCGCTTCGAGTTCCGGCACGCTGGACGCGACGAGGTGCACGATCGCGGCCACCTGCCCGGAGTCGAGCCGCCGGCCGGGATACAACTGCAGCAGGACGGAGGCACTGGGCGGCCGGCGGTCGCGCACGAACACCGAGGACTTCGGCAGCGCGAGATGCACGCGCGCGGCCTGCACGCCCTGCACACGGGTGATGGTCCGCGCCAGCTCCGTCTCCAGCGCGACCTGGTAGCGCGCGGTCTCCATGAACTGGCTGGTGCCGAAGCCGGGATCCTGCTGCAGCATCTCGAGGCCGAGCCCGTCACCCTGCGGCAGACCCTTCGCGGCGAGTTCCAGTCGTGCCTCGTGCAGCCGGTCATCCGCGACCAGCACCGCGCCGGTCGCAGGATCGATACGGTTGTCGATACCGGCCGCCGTGAGCGCTTCACGCACCGCCGCAGCGTCGCGATCCGACAGCTGGCCATACAGCATCGTATGGCTGCTGCCCTGTGACCAGATCACCAGCCAGACGGCGGCCGCCACCGCTGCGGCCACGCCCATCAGCAGGGCCAGCTGCCGCAGTCCCGGTACCGTATCCAGCAGGTGGCGCGGAATCGCCGCCGGCTCAGCCATTGCGCAGTCGCTCCCTCAGATGCATGCGAACACCGCGGTCACCTTCACATCGGCATGTTCATGACGTCCTGGTACGCCGCCACGAGCTTGTTGCGGACCTCGGTCATGGCGCGGAAGGCGATGCCCGCCTTCTGCACCTCGAGCATCACACGCGTGATGTCGACGTTCGCGGCCCCTGCCTCGAACGCGGCGGCCAGTTCCTGTGCGCCGGTCTGCAGCCGGTTGACCTCGTTCACCGCGCCCTTGATGGCCTGAGCGAAATCGCCGGGCTGCACGGCATGCGACTGCGCCGGCGCGACGCGCGCCGCCTCCAGCGACATCTGCCGCATCTGCATCAGAAGGCGGGTGGCTTCGATCGAGCTCATGGCGTTCAGGCTCCCTGTGTGCGCACCAGCGGCACGGACAAGCCGGCCGAGCGCATCTGCTGCAGCTTGTGACGCAGCGTCCGCGGGCTGATGCCGAGGCTGGCCGCGGCCGCCTTGCGGCTGCCCTCGCGATCGATGGCATCCAGTATCAGCAGCCGCTCGCGTTCACGCAGGCCCGATTCGAGACCGGCGACCGCCGGCGTGGCGGACGCCGCGGTGCCGGCCACGGTCCCGGCATCCTCGCACTCGAACACGAGATCCTGTGCCCGCAGGCTGCACCCGCTCGCGAGCACCCCGGCGCGCTGAATGACGTTGTCGAGCTCCCGCACGTTGCCGGGCCAGCTGTGCGCGAGCAGTCTCGCGCGCGCCTCGGCGTCGATCTCCATGACGGCGCCGGCCCGCCGCGCCAGCATGCGCTCGGCGAGCGGCAGGATGTCGCCCGGACGCTCCTTGAGCGCGGGCAGGCGCAGCGGCATGACGTTCAGGCGGTAGTACAGATCCTGGCGGAACCGCCCCGCCGCCACCTCGTCGCGCAGATTGCGGTTGCTGGTCGCCACCACGCGCACGTCGAGAGCGATGCTGCGGCTGCCGCCGATACGCTCCACCTCGCGCTCCTGCAGCACCCGCAGCAGCTTGGCCTGCAACGCGAGGCTCATCTCCGAGATCTCATCGAGCAGCAGCGTGCCGCCCTGGGCCTGTTCGAACTTGCCGGCATGCGACTGCACAGCGCCGGTGAATGCGCCCTTCTCGTGCCCGAAGAGCATCGCCTCGAGCATGTTGTCCGGAATCGCGGCGCAGTTGATGGCCACGAACGGCCCCTGCGCGCGTGACGACTCCCGGTGCAGCAGCCGCGCGAATACCTCCTTGCCCGTGCCGCTCTCGCCGGTGATCAGCACCGTGCCGCCGCTGATCGTCACGCGCAGCGCCGTCTTGGAGAGCTCGGGACTGCGCGGGGCGGCGACGACCGGCGCCGCGTCACGGGCACCCATG
>CAYWMY010000111.1:0-8549 GCA_964459405.1 uncultured Steroidobacteraceae bacterium
CCCCCCGATGCTGGTCGATTCAAGAACCGACCTGCCGAAGCAGCTTGAGAAACGCATCGACCAGTGTTTCGGAGCATTCCGTTTCAGTCAGTGGATGGCCAGCATGGCCATGGCCCGGTCGACTTTGGAGTCCATGTTGTGGGATCGCGGTCGAGCGTGCGGCGTCGAGGTCCGAGGTGGAACGCTCGAGGAGATGATTTCACGAGTCGCCGAGCGATGGCCCGATCTGGAGCAGCCGATGGATTACATCCGGCGATGCGGCAACGAAGTCATGCATCCGGCCAAGGACGACACCGTGGCGCGCTATCCGCAGAGCCGCTACATGGCAACACGCTGTCTGCTGAATCTGGTCGAGACGGCGCGGGCCGTCTACAGCACGGATGGATAGTCAGGTTCGCCGCCTGAGGCACCCCATGTGCTGAACTGTCGCCGCGGACTGACGAGCCAGAGCAACTGACTCCCGCTTGACGGGCGGTCGGCTCGAGGATGAGGCGACCGTCGCCGTCAGCCGTTCGCTGGCCGTGTGTCCCGGTTTGGCTGAACCGGCCGTCGCGCCTCGCGCAGGCGACGAGCGGTTTCCGACGACGAGGGCGGTTGGGGATCGGGAAACCGTGGCGCTGCCCTTGTCATCTCAGCGCTTCGGATAGCCCACGGTCTGCGACAGCACGACCTGCTGATCGTGCATGAGGCCGAGCGCGTCGGCGATCGCGGTGCGGTCGATCCAGCCGCGCAGCACAGTCGCGAGGCCGGCACTCGTAGCGTACAGGTAGACGTTCTGCGCGATGGCGCCCGTGGCGGCCGAGCTGTAGGTGTTGCGCTGTTCGACCGGCACGAGCCTGAGCCGCGTGTGGTCGGCGACGTAGACGAGATCGAGCGGGGCATCGTCGACGAAGTCCTGGTAGCCCGTGATGCGTCGCAGGTCGCTGCCGGCGACGAGGTCGAGCGCGTGCGTTTTCGCGTCATAGCGGTAGGCGCCCGCCGGCAGCGCGACGTAGACGCCGATCTCCTGCGCGTTGATGGTCGAGGGCGCCGTGCGCCCGCCGTCACCGCGGTTCCGACCGAATGCGCACCACAGCAGCTGCGACAGCACCGGGAGTGGCAGTGCGTCGGGAGCGAACTCGCGCACCGAGCGGCGCGCGGCGAGCGCTGCATGCAGGGGCATTCCGCCGCTGCGCTCGGGTGCCGGCAGTTCGAGGGTCGTCGCGCCGGCGCCTTTCGCGGGCTCGGGCCGCAGCCGCCCCATGGCGCCCAGCACCAGCTTGGTGAGTGTGGTCATTGCGGGTTCCTCATATCGCTTGGTGTTGCAGCTCCCCGCCGGCGGTGGCGTCGAGGCACCCCCGCCAACGCTCCATCCGCGCGGTCCGCCCTCAGCACATCTTCGCCGGGTCCACCCACTCGTCGAACTGCGCCGCCGTGACGTGGCCCGTGGCGAGCGCGGCCTCGCGCAGCGTCGTGCCCTCGCGGTGCGCCTTCTTCGCGATCTCCGCGGCACGGCTGTAGCCGATGTGCGGACTCAAGGCCGTCACCAGCATCAGCGAGTTGCGCAGATGCCGCTCGATCACGGGCCGGTTGGGCTCGATGCCCGCTGCGCACAGGCTCTCGAAGCTCGCGCAGGCATCCCCGATGAGGCGTGCGCTCTGGAGCACGTTCGCGGCGATCATGGGCTTGAACACGTTCAGCTCGAAGTGACCGTTGCTGGCGCCGACGCCGATGGCGACGTCGTTGCCCATGACCTGCGCCGCGACCATGGTCAGTGCCTCGCACTGCGTGGGGTTCACCTTGCCGGGCATGATGGACGAGCCCGGTTCATTGTCCGGGATCGTGATTTCACCGATACCGCTGCGCGGCCCGCTCGCCAGCATGCGGATGTCGTTGCCGATCTTCATGAGGCTGATGGCGAGCCGCCGGAACGCCGCATGCAGCTCGACCATCGCGTCGTGCGCGGCGAGTGCCTCGAACTTGTTGGGTGCGGTCACGAAGGGCAGACCCGTCAGCGCCGCGATGCGCCGCGCGACGGCAGCCGCGAAGCCGGGCGGTGCGTTGAGCCCCGTGCCGACCGCTGTGCCGCCGAGGGCGAGCTGGCTCACCATGACGAGAGCGTTGTCGAGCGCGCGCAGCCCGTTGTCGAGCTGCTGCACGTAGCCGCTGAGCTCCTGCCCGAGCGTCAGCGGCGTGGCATCCATCAGGTGCGTGCGGCCGGTCTTGACGACCTCGCGGAACGCCTCTGACCGGCGCGCCAGCGTGTCACGCAGCCGCTGGATGCCGGGTCGCGTGACCTCCGCGACGAGCCGGTACGCGGCGATGTGCATGGCCGTCGGGAACGCATCGTTGCTGCTCTGGCTCAGGTTCACGTCGTCGTTGGGATGCAGCAGCCGATGAGCGTCCGTGAGCCGGCCACCAGCCAGCAGCTGCGCGCGGTTCGCGATGACCTCGTTGACGTTCATGTTGGTCTGCGTGCCGCTGCCGGTCTGCCAGATGACCAGCGGGAACTGCGCGTCGTGGGCGCCGGCCAGGATCTCGTCGCAGACGCGGCCGATCAGCTCCGCCTTCGCGGCATCGAGCCGCCCCAGCTCGCAGTTCGTGAACGCCGCCGCCTTCTTGAGCACGGCGAAAGCATGGATGAGGTCGCGTGGCATGCTGGCCGGCGGGCCGATGCGGAAGTTGTGGCGGCTCCGCTCGGTCTGGGCGCCCCAGAGGGCCTCGGCCGGCACGCGTACTTCGCCCAGCGAGTCGTGTTCGCTGCGAAACGCCATGTTCGCCTCCTCGCGCAACTGCGCAATCGCACCACGGCGGCGGGAACCTAGAGGGCTACGAGCACGACGCCGCTCGCGGTCAGCTCGCGATAGATCGCATCAAGCTGCGCACGGCTCCGCGCCTCGACCGTGTACGTGATCGATTGATAATTGCCCTTGCCGCTCAAGCGCTCGCTGATGCGGCTGGCATCCAGTCTGCCGGCGTGGCGCTCGACGATCTCGAGCGTGATGGCCCGGAACGCGACGCCCGTCCTGCCCATGACCTTGATGGGGAAGTCACAGGGGAACTCGAGCAGTGATTCCTGCTTTGCCATGCCGGAATCATCCCACGACGCGAGGGCTTGCGCGAACTGCGCACCGCGGCCGCCAGCGCTGCCACGGCCGCGGCGCGGCCGCAGGCCGGCGCACGTCGGCGCGGCAGGCGGGAGCGTGTGCCGCAGTCCGGCTGCAATACTCAGTGCTGCTCAGGACTCAGCCCGGCAGGTCGGTCGACATCTCGTGGATCGCACCCTCGAACATGCGTCGCAGCGTCAGGAACACGGGGCCCGGCGCACCCGTGCCGACGGGCTCACCATCGAGACGCACGACGGGCCGCACCAGCAGTGTCGCCGCACCGACGATGACCTCCTCCGCGCGGCGCAGCTCATCGACGCCGATGCGCTGGATGGCCGTGGGGATGCCGGCGCGCGCGGCGAGCTCCAGCAGCACTCCGCGCGTCGTACCGGGCAGCACCTCGTGATCCAGCGGCGGTGACAGCAACCGGCCGTCCCGCACGACGTGTACCGAGGTGTAGCTGCCTTCGCGCACCTCGCCATCGCGCAGCAGGATGGCCTCCACGGCATCTTTTTCGACGGCGCGCCAGCGCAGCAGCACGTTCGCGAGCAGGGTCGTGCTCTTGATGTCGCAGAGATGCCAGCGGATGTCCTCGGCCGAGATGCAGGCGATTCCGGGATCGGTCGCGGGGCGCGGTGCGAGCGGCGTCACGAAGCCGAACACGGTCGGCGTCAGCCCCGCTGGTGGTACGTGATTGCGGCCGAACTCGGTGCCGCGCGAGACCTGCAGGTACAGCGACAGGTCGCCGCCACCGTTGCGATGGATGAGGCCGCCACAGATGCGCCGCCAGCCCTCGCGGTCGACGGGAGTATCGATGCGCAGTGCCGCGAGGCTGCGCTCGAGGCGGTCGATGTGCGCGTCGAAGCGATAGGCCCGCGAGGCGAATACCGGCATGACTTCGTAGACCGCGTCGCCGAACAGGAAGCCGCGGTCGAACGGCGAGATGCGCGCCTCGGCGAGTGGCAGCCACTCACCGTTCAGATAGCCGGTTGGCAGCGGGGGGGCCATCGCGTGTGCCGGTCAGGCGAGCCAGCCCGCGACCGTGTCCCACATGCGGCGGAAGACGTTGCCCTTCTCGACGGGTGCGAGCGGGTACAGCGCCCGTTCCGCAACGACCTTGCCATCGAGCACGGCGCGCACGCTGCCCACGGACCGGGTCGCGGCAATGGGTGCCTCGAGCGCGGGTTTCAGCACGATCTCGGTCTTCACGTCCTTGAAGCGGCCGCGCGGCACCGTGATCGCGAGCTCGCGGCGCAGTCCGACCGCGGCCTCGCCGCCGGAGGCGCCGTAGACGCGCGGTCGCGCGAGCTCGCGGCCCGCCGCGTACACGCGCCGCGTCTCGAAGAAGCCGAGGCCGTAGTTCAGCAGCGCAAGGCTGGCATCCTCACGGGCCCTCGGGCTCTTCATGCCGAGCACCACCGCGATCATGCGCATGCCATCTCGTCGCGCGGAGCTGACGAGGCAGTAGCCCGCGCTCTCCGTGTGCCCGGTCTTCATGCCGTCGACGGCCGGGTCGCGCGTCAGCAGGCCATTGCGGTTCTGCTGCGTGATGTTGTTCCAGGTGAACTCCTTCTGCGAGTACCAGCGGTAGTACTCGGGGAACTCGCGCACGATGGCGCTCGCGAGCACCGCCATGTCGCGCGCCGTCACGTAGTGCTGCGGTCCCGGCAGGCCGGTCGCGTTCTGGAAGTTCGAACCCTTCATGCCGAGCCTGCGCGCATAGCCGTTCATGAGCTCCGCGAAGGTCGGCTCCGAGCCGGCCACGGCCTCGGCCAGTGCGATCGAGGCGTCGTTGCCCGACTGCACGATCATGCCCTGCAGGAGCACCTCGACGGAGATGCGCGTGCCGACCTGCGCGAAGGTGCGCGAGCCTTCCGCCTTCCAGGCGTAGGTGCTGATCGGCACCTCGGTCGTGAGTCTGAGCTTGCCATCCTTCAACGCGTGGAACACCGCGTAGGCGGTCATGAGCTTCGTCAGGCTCGCGGGCTCGACACGCGCATCGGCGTTCTTCTCGCCGAGCACGCGGCCGCTCGTGTGATCGATGAGGATGTAGGCCTTCGCGTCGATCTGCGGCGGCGGCGGTACGGGGGGCGCCGCGTACGCCACGGACGCCATGAGCAGGAGCAATAACGACAGCATCAGCGGACGGTTTCGGCGCATGGGTACTTCACTGCGGGGGAGCCGCCCTCGTGGCGGCGCCGCGAGTTTACCGCAGCGGCACGGGCCGGTGGCATCCCGCGCGGCGGGCCTCGGGTCCGGTCACGCGGCGTGCTGCGCCGGCCCGGCTCAGTCGATGGCAAGGCGCGCGTCGTCGTAACCCGCGCCCTGCAGGCGCGCGACGAGGTCGTCGAGTTCCGGCGCCTCGTCGACGGGCCCGACCAGCACACGCTGCAGCCGCACGCCGTCGCGGTCGGTCGCACGCACCGCGACATCGTCGAAGCCCGCGCGCCGCAGCTGCTGCGCCAGGCGCCTCGCATTGGCCTGCTCGCCGAAGGCGCCGACCTGCGCATACAGCCGGAACGGCTCGAGACGGGACCTGGCCGGAGGTGTCTCCAGCGTGTGCATCTCGATCAGTGCCGTGCCCGTCTCGACCATGCCAAGCTCGCGCGCGGCCGCATAGGACACGTCGAGGATCCGATCGTCCTTGAAGGGGCCCCGGTCGTTGACGCGCACGACCACCGACTTCCCGGTCTCGAGATTCGTGACGCGCACGCGCGAGGGCAGCGGCAGCGTGCGGTGTGCGGCCGTCATCTCGTGCATGTCGAAGCGCTCACCGTTCGCGGTGCGACGGCCGTGGAACCGGCGGCCGTACCACGAGGCGACGCCGCGCTCCATGTCGCCGACACTGCCGTCGCGGACGAAGTAGCGGTGACCATCGACGTCGTAGAAAGGAGCATTGCCGAGCAGCGAGCGCACCTCGATCGCCGCCGGCGGCGTCGCGACCGGCTCCTCGAGCGGAGGTGCGTGGAAGTGATGGTATACGCCGCTGCCAGACGGTTGGTCGGGCTCCACCGGCCGCATGAGGCTGCACCCGGCCAGCGTCGCGACCAGGGTCGCCAGCGCCGCGCCACGCGCAATCATCAGAGCCGGGCTCCGTCGGCGGGTGCGGGCTGCGCAACGGGTGGTACCACGGCGGCCGGGTCCTCGGTGGCTTCGACGGCGGGAGTCGCACCCGTCGCGGGAGTCGCATCCGTCGCGGGAGTCGCACCCGTCGCGGGAGTCACTTCCGGCGCCGCTCCGCGCGCTGTCGTGGACGGCGGCGTCCCGGGCCGGGCTTCCGGAGCGGCAGGCGGCAGCGCGGCCGCGACACGCGAGCCGAGTTCGTGCACGGCGAGTGCATACATCGGGCTGCGGTTGTAGCGCATGATTACTGCCAGGTTCCGGAATCCGACACGGTACTCGGGTCCTTCCGGGCCGCGCAGGCCCACCAGCAGGGCGGGACGATCGTCGCTCAGGCTCTCGTCGAACAGGAGGCCGGCACGTCGCAGATCACCGACGGTGCGATTCGTGCTGAGGCTGCCGACGACGAGCCCGTCGGCGTCCGGATCCACGAGCGTGGCCGGGGTCACGATCGGGCCGCCCGGCTCCCAGCCGTGCTGTTTCAGGTAGTTGGCGACGCTCGACAGCACGTCGTCCGGGCTGTTCCAGAGGTCGCTGCGCCCGTCGAAGTCGCCGTCGACGGCATAGTTGAGATAGCTGCGCGGCATGAACTGCGGCAGCCCCATCGCACCCGCGTAGGAGCCCCGGACGGTGAGCGGATCGATGCCGTTGCGGCGCGCGAGCAGCAGGAACTGCTCGAGTTCCCCGCGGAAGTACGTGCTGCGCGGCGGGTAGTCGAAGCCCAGCGTCGCGAGCGCGTCGAGCACGCGGAAGCGCCCCGTGACGCGCCCGTAGAAAGTCTCGACGCCGATGATGCCGACGATCACGTGCGCGGGCACGCCGGTCGTGCCCGCGATCTCCGCGAGCCTCGCGCGGTGCAGGGTCCAGAACGCGACGCCCGCGTCAATGCGCGCGGTGGTCATGAAGTGGTCGCGATACTGGTGCCAGGGGCGCACGCGCTCGGCGGGGCGCTGCATCAGCTCGATGATGCTCTGCTGCGTCTCGGCCGCGCCCACGACGTGCTCGACCCACTGCCGATCGAGTCCATGACGCGCGACCACGCCGTCGATGAACTCGCGCACCTCGGCGCGCCCCGCATCGAGCGCCATGACCTGCGTCGCCACGCCGCAGCCTGCCAGCAGCGCACAGATACGCCCGCGAATCCTGCGCTTCATGAACTCACCAGCTTCCGGTTCGCGTACAGCGCCATGAGGATACCGAAGCCGGCCAGCAGGGTCACCATCGACGTCCCGCCATAGCTGAAGAGCGGCAGCGGCACGCCGACGACGGGCAGCAGCCCGCTGACCATCCCCGCGTTGACGAACACGTAGATGAAGAACGTCATCCCGAGCGCGCCCGCGGTGAGCCGCGAGAAGGTGTCGCGGCACTGGTTCGCCATCCACAGCGCGCGACCGATGACCGCGAGATAGAGCAGCAGCAGCAGGAACTGGCCCAGCAGGCCGAGCTCCTCGCCCACGACCGCGAAGATGAAGTCGGTGGTGCGCTCGGGCAGGAACTCGAGCTGCGCCTGGCTGCCGTGCATCCAGCCCTTGCCGAACACACCGCCCGAGCCGATTGCGATCTGCGACTGGATGATGTGGTAGCCCGCGCCCAGCGGGTCCGTCTGTGGATCGAGGAAGGTCAGCACGCGCTGCCGCTGGTAATCGTGCAGAAAGTGCCAGCCGACGGGAATCGCGACACCCGCCACCGCGAGGCCGCCCAGCACGTAGCGCAGCTGCAGCCCCGCGAACAGCACCACGAGGCCACCAGCCGCCGAGACCAGCAGCGCGGTGCCGAGGTCGGGTTGCTCGGCGATGAGGCCCGCGGGCACCAGGATGATCAGCAGAAACACGACGAGATCGCGGAACGACGGCGGCAGCGGTCGGTCGTGTGCGTACCACGCGCAGGCCATGGGCACGGCCAGCTTCATCATCTCGGAGGGCTGGAAGCGCACGAAGCCCAGGTCGAGCCAGCGTTGCGCACCCTTGCCGATGTCGCCCAGCACCGCGACCGCGACGAGCAGCAGCACGCCGAGGGCGTACAGCCAGGGCGTGATCATGCGCAGCCACGGTGGCGGCACCTGCGCGAGCAGCGTCATCGCGACCACCGCGACGCCGAAACGAATGATCTGGTTGGTCCACAGCGAACTGCTCTCGCCGGCGGCGCTGGCCAGCACCAGCAGCCCGTAGGCCACGACCAGGCTGAGCAGCACCAGCAGCGGGCCGTCGAGATGCAGCGCGCGCAGCAGCTGCGACGTCGCGGTCATGGTGCGACGTGCGCGCGAGACGTTCAGTTCCTCGTAGATCACGGTGTCGTTCCCATTGCGGTCGGTGGCGGCGACGAAGGGGTCGGCGTCGCCGTCGC
>CAYWMY010000112.1:0-8540 GCA_964459405.1 uncultured Steroidobacteraceae bacterium
GGGTCTCGATGCCGAGCGACAGCGGGGTGACGTCGAGCAGCAGCACGTCCTTCACCTCGCCCGCCAGCACGCCCGCCTGGATAGCGGCGCCGGCCGCGACGGCCTCGTCGGGGTTCACGTCCTTGCGCGGCTCCTTGCCGAAGAAGTCCTTGACGTACTTCTGCACCAGCGGCATGCGCGTCTGGCCACCGACCAGGATCACCTCGGCCACCTCGCCCGCCGACAGGCCCGCGTCCTTGAGCGCGACCTTGCACGGCTCGATGGTGCGCTTGACGAGGTCCTCGACCAGCGACTCGAGCTTGGCGCGGGTGAGCTTGATGTTCAGGTGCTTCGGACCCGACGCATCGGCCGTGATGTACGGCAGGTTGACATCGGTCTGCTGCGCGGAGCTGAGTTCGATCTTGGCCTTCTCGGCCGCCTCCTTGAGACGCTGCATCGCGAGCGGATCCCTGCTCACGTCGACACCGCTCTCCTTGCGGAACTCCGCAGCGATGTACTCGATGATGCGGCGGTCGAAATCCTCGCCGCCCAGGAAGGTGTCACCGTTCGTCGAGAGCACCTCGAACTGGCGCTCGCCATCGACCTCGGCGATCTCGATGATCGACACGTCGAAAGTGCCGCCGCCCAGATCGTAGACCGCGATCTTGCGGTCGCTGCCCTTCTTGTCGAGACCGTAGGCCAGCGCGGCCGCGGTCGGCTCGTTGATGATGCGCTTGACGTTGAGGCCCGCGATGCGGCCGGCGTCCTTGGTCGCCTGGCGCTGCGCATCGTTGAAGTATGCGGGCACGGTGATCACGGCGTCCGTCACCGTCTCGCCGAGATAGTCCTCGGCGGTCTTCTTCATCTTCATGAGCACGCGCGCCGAGATCTCGGGCGGTGCCATCTTCTTGCCCTGCGCCTCGAGCCAGGCGTCGCCGTTGTCCGCCTTGACGATCTTGTAAGGCATCAGCGGCAGATCCTTCTGAACCACCTTGTCCTCGAAGCGGCGGCCGACCAGGCGCTTGACCGCGAAGAAGGTGTTCTGCGGATTGGTGACCGCCTGGCGCTTGGCCGGCTGGCCCACCAGCACCTCGTCATCCTTGGTGAACGCGACGATCGACGGCGTGGTGCGGTCGCCTTCGCTGTTCTCGAGCACCTTCCACTGCCCGCCATCCATCACGGCCACGCAGGAATTCGTCGTGCCGAGGTCGATACCGATGATCTTGCCCATCTGGGTCGCTCCGTCAGGAAACTGCTGATGTTGTGACTGTTCTCGAATGTGGGGTTGCCGCTGTGCCTTTCAAGCGCTCAGGCGCGGCCCGCCGAAACCACGACGCGGGCCGGCCGCAGCAGGCGCCCGTTGAGCACATAGCCCTTCTGGATCACCGTGATGACCCGGTCGGGCTCGCCATCCGAAGGCTGCACGGCCACGGCCTCGTGCCGTTCGGGGCTGAAGGCCTCGCCGAGCGGATCGACCTCCGTGATGCCGGCTTTCTCGAAGGCCTTGACGAGCAGCCTGAGCGTGGCCTCCTGCCCCTCCCGGAGGGTGCCTGCGTCGGCGCTTCCGGCCGCAGCCAGGCCCAGTTCGAGGCTGTCGATCACGGCCAGCAGCTCGCTGGCGAAGCGCTCGACCCCGAAGGCCCGGGCGCTCTCGACCTCGCGAGCCATGCGCTTGCGGAAATTGTCGAGCTCGGCCGCCGCGCGCAGGTGGGCCGCGCGCTGCTCCTCGACCCGGCTCAGGGCCGCGGCAAGCTCCTGGCGCAGCAGCTCCGGATCCGCCGAGGGCAGGGATCCCTCGGGCAGCACGGTGGTCACACCGCCGTCGACTTCGGGCGATCCGGGCGCGGTTGCGGGGCTCGGGGATACTTCGGGCATGCGTGGCTCTCCGATACAAACGGGCCGCCCTGGGGCGGCCTCGCGGGAAACAGCACCCCTGCCGCGCGCACGGGCCTCGCGGTCAAGGGGCCGCAATCGTAAACGATTCGTGGGGACGGTCAGCGCGAATTCAAGGCCGAGCCCAGCAGCCGCGCGGTGATGTCCACGATCGGAATGACCCGTTCGTAGGCCATGCGGGTGGGGCCTATGACGCCGAGCACACCGACGACTTCCTGGTCGCGCGTGTACGGCGCCGCCACGACGCTGCAGTCGTCGAGGATGCCGTAGCCGGACTCCTGCCCGATGAAGATCTGGACTCCGTCGGCGCTCAGACTCTGGTCAAGCAGGTGCAGGATGTCGTGCTTCTCGTTGAAGGCCTCGAACAGCCGGCGCAGCCGGTCGACGTTGGAGAGATCGCTGAAGCCCATGAGGTTGGTCTCCCCGGCGAACACCACGTCGACCTCGGGCTCCTGCGGCCCGCCTCCGAAGGTGCGCTGCGCGAGCTGGATGGCGTCCAGCATGAGCTGGTTCATCTGCTCGCGCGTCTCCTGCATCTGGCGCAGCAGCTGCCGGCGCACCTCGTCGAGCTCACGGCCCGCGAACTGCTCGTTCAGGTAGCTGGCCGCGCGCCGCAGCTCGTCGGAGCGGTAATGGCGCTCCATCTGCAGCACGCGGTTCTGCACTTCGCGGCCGTTCACGACCAGAATGGCGAGCACACGCCGGTCCGACAGGTCCACGAACTCGATCTGCGACAGCGACGGGTGCGCCTGCCGGGGCAGCGTCACCACGCCCGCCAGGCGCGTGACGCTGGAGAGCGCCTGCGAAGCGTTGGCCACCAGCGCCTTCGAATCCAGGATCGAGGGGTCCAGCCGGCGCTGCAGCTCGCGGACCTCGCTCAGCTCCGGCGGGCGGCAGCGCAGCAGCGTATCGACGAAGAACCGGTAGCCCTTGTCGGTCGGAATCCGTCCGGCCGAGGTGTGCGGCGAGGTGACGAAGCCCAGTTCCTCGAGGTCCGCCATGACGTTGCGCACCGTGGCGGCGCTCAGGGTCATTCCGGACTCGCGCGACAGCGTGCGCGACCCCACCGGAGTACCCTCGCGGATATAGGCCTCGATCAGCGTGCGCAGCAACCCGCGCGCCCGTTCGCTGAGGTCCTCGGCTCCGTCGCTGACTGCGCTCATAATCTCCTGAAAATCCGCATGTTTCCGCCAGAAATCAGGCTTGCGCCGCGAGCCGTTGCGCCCGAAGCTAGCAACGACTTTCGGGCAGTGTCAAGCACACGGCCCACGCTGCTCGTGGCACCGGCGGCAGCGGCGCCCGGTGGCCACCCGCCCGCACCCCGTGTTAAATACATTCGGGCATGCCCACACCATTTCAACGGGTCGCCCTCGTCGGCCGCATCAATGATGCGCGCGTGACCACGTCCATGCACAGCTTCGCCCGGCACCTGGTGGGCAAGAACATCGAGGTGCTGCTCGACGAGCGCGTGGAACTGCCGCCGGTCGGCGGCGCGCTGCGCCGCGTACCCGAAGCCAATCTGTCGGACGAAGCGGACCTGTTCGTCGCCATCGGCGGCGATGGCACCATGCTGCACGCCGTGCGCCTCGCCGCCGCGCGCGGCGTGCCGCTGCTCGGCATCAACCGCGGCCGGCTGGGTTTCCTCGCCGATGTCACCGCCGACGAAATGCTGGCGCGCTTCGACGATGTCCTCGCGGGACGCTTCGAACGCGACCAGCGCACGATGCTGGCCGCCTCGATCGCGCGCGCCGGGCACGACACGCAGCACTGCCTCGCGCTCAACGACATCGTCGTACAGAAGCACGAAACCGGCCGCATGATCGAACTCGAGACCTGGATCGGCGGCAGTTTCGTCAACACGCACTGCGGCGACGGACTCGTGATCGCCACGTCCACGGGATCCACCGCCTACGCCCTGTCCTGCGGCGGCCCCATCATCCACCCGGAACTCGACGCCTTCGTGCTGGCGCCCATCTGCCCGCACACGCTGTCGGACCGGCCCATCGTGATCCCCCGCGACAACCCGATCGAGGTGCGCCTGGTCGAGCGGGCCGAGACGCGCGCCAACGTGACCTTCGACGGCCAGGTGCTGGGGGAGCTCGAGGGCGACGCGCGCCTCGTGATCGGACCCGCGATGCCGCGCGTCACGCTGATCCACCCTCCCGGCCACGACTACTACCGCATCCTGCGCTCCAAGCTGCACTGGGGTCGCAGCGCCCGCAACGGCACGGTCTAGCCAGCGGCCTGTCCGAGCCTCCCCATGCTCGCTCACCTGCAGATCGCCAACCTCGCGATCATCGATGCCGCAGAACTCGAACTGGGCCCCGGGCTCACGGCGCTGACCGGCGAGACCGGTGCCGGCAAGTCGATCCTGGTCGATGCCGTGATGCTCGCGACCGGCGCACGCGCGGGGGCCGACTGGATCCGGCACGGCGCCGAACGCGCCGAGGTCACGGCCACCTTCGAACTCGCCGGCAACGCGCCCGCGATCGCCTGGCTGGAAGCCCAGTCAATCGCCCATGACGGCGAGGTCGCGCTGCGCCGCGTGATCGCGGCGGACGGCCGCTCGCGCTTCTACGTCAACGGTCAGGTTCAGCCCGCGCAGGCCGTCCGCGAGCTCGGCGAACACCTCATCGACATCCACGGCCAGCAGGAATTCCTGTCCCTGATGCGCAGCGCGAGCCAGCGCGAGCTGCTCGACGAACACGGCGGTCACGCGAGCCTGGCCGGACCGGTTGCGCGGCAGGCCGAACTGTGGCGCGCGGCAACGGCCGAGCGCGATCGCCTGCGCCTCGCGGCACAGGATCGTGGCGCGAGACTCGAGCTGCTGCGCCACCAGGTCGCCGAGTTCGAAGCGCTGGCGCTTGCCGATGCGGAAGTGCAGCAGCTCACCGACGAGCGCTCGCGCCTCGCCAACGGGGGGCGCCTGGTCGAAGCGGCGCGCGGCGCCCTGGCGCTCGCCTACGAGGGCGACGGCACCGACGCCCACGCGCTCGCGAGCCGCGCCCGGAACCTGCTGCGCGCGGCACTGCCCTTCGATGCGGGTCTGCGTCCCGCGGCGGAACTGCTCGCCGAGGCCTGCATCACCCTCAAGGAGGCGGGCAGCCAGCTGGCGGACTACCTCGACTCGCTGGAGACCGACCCGGCCCGCCTCGAGCAGGTCGAGCGGCGCCTGGCCGTGATCGAGGATCTCGCGCGCAAGCACCGCGCACGCGCCGAGGAACTGCCGGCCGTGCTGGCCGGACTGCGCAGCGAACTGACGGCGCTGGAACACGCCGACACCACGCTCGGCGAGCTCGATGCGCGCATCAAGGCGCTCGAACAGTCCTGGGCCCGGGCAGCCGGCGAGTTGAGCCGCGCGCGTCACGAGGCCGCAGCCGGGCTCGGTCGTGCGGTGACGGAGCTCATGCACTCGCTCGGCATGCCCGATGGCGTGTTCGAGGTCGCGGTCGAGACCGATCCGTCATCGCCCCCGGCCGCCGATGGCGCCGATACGATCGAGTTCCGCGTCAGCGCCAACCCGGGCCAGCCGCCCAGGACCGTCGCGCGCGTGGCCTCGGGTGGCGAGCTCTCGCGCATCAGCCTCGCGGTGCAAGTCGCGGCTGCGCATCATGTGGCGCGGACCTGCATGATCTTCGACGAGGTCGACGCGGGTGTCGGCGGAGGAGTCGCGGAGATCGTCGGCCGCCAGCTCGCGGCTCTGGCCCGGCGCGGCCAGGTGCTGTGCGTGACGCACCTGCCGCAGGTCGCGAGCCAGGCCGATCACCACATCCGCGTGTCCAAGCTCACGGACGGGCGGACCAGCCGCATCAGCGTGACGGCGCTCGGCGCGAACGAACGCGTCGAGGAACTCGCGCGCATGCTGGGCGGTGTCGAGATCACGTCTGCGGCACGCCGGCACGCACGCGAAATGCTGGAGCCTCGCGGGCCGGCTCGCTCCCGCCGGCGCTGAAGCTCCCGCGGATCGCGGATCGCAGGCCGCGAAGCCCGCGCCACGCGGTTCATCGGGAATACCCGGGCAGGCTCCTGATGACTAGCGCCGGCTGCTCCGGTGCGGGCAGTCCGCGCGCTGGCAGTGCCCGTACAGCGTCAGGCTGTGGTCGGTCAGGCTGAAGCCGAGTCGCTGCGCGGCCTGCACCTGCCGGGACTCGATATCATCGTCGGTGAACTCCTCGACGTGGCCGCAGTCGAGGCAGATGACGTGGTCGTGGTGATCACCGTGGTTCAGCTCGAACACGGAGGTCCCGCCCTCGAAGTGATGGCGCTTCACGAGTCCGGCCGCCTCGAACTGTGTCAGCACGCGGTAGACCGTCGCGAGGCCGATGTCCTCGTGATGCTGCAGCAGCTGTTTGTAGACAGCCTCGGCAGACAGGTGCAGTCCTTCCGCCCGGGCCAGGATCTCGAGGATCTTGACGCGCGGCACGGTCACCTTGAGGCCGGCTTTGCGCAGTTCGTCATTGGTCATGGCGTTTGTCCTGCAGCAGTGCTCCATGTCCCGGGGCATCCCTGCGTCCGGCGCGAAGCGCGAACCGATGGCCGCTTCGTTGGAGTATGATTCGCCGCCATTATTGCCCAGGATCCGTGTGCATGCGACTGCCGCTCTCCCTGCTGCGTTTCTGCTGCGTCGTGGTGCTCGCCGCCGCGAGCACCGGGTGCATCTACCGCATGGACATCCAGCAGGGCAATTTCCTCAAGGAAGAAGACGTCGCCAAGGTGCAGCCCGGCATGACGCGCAGCCAGGTGCGCTTCCTGCTCGGCACACCCATGATCGCCGACAGTTTCCGCAACGAGCGCTGGGACTACGTGCACCACACCGTAACGGGGCGGCAGCGACAGAAGGCGCAGCGCCACGTGATCGTCTGGTTCGAGGGCGACCGCGTGCAGCGCGTCGAGCGACCCGAGACCGGACCGGGTGCAGTGGCCGCGGCCGAGGCCCCGAAGCGCAACTGGTTCAAGTTCTGGAAGCGTCAGAAGAACGCGCCGGAACCGCCGCCGCGGAAAATGCCCGAGCTACCGCCCGCGAGCTGACCGCCCCGCCCGGGTCTGCGCGGCGCGCCGGCGGCGGATTTCCTTCGGGTCGTTGACGAGCGGCCGCAGCACCTCCACGCGATCGCCGTCGCGCACCACGCGATCGTCGGCCGCGAGGCGTCCGAAGATCGCGAGCCGGTACGTGTCCGGCCACGCCGGCCATTGCCGCCTCGGGCGCGCGAGTGCGAGCGCCTGCGCCACCGTCGTGCCACGATCCACGGTCAGCTGCACGGCGGGTTGCTCGTGGCGCAGCGCCAGCACCACCGAGACCCGGACGGGCTCAGCCATAGACCTGTGCCGCACGCCGGCAGAAGGAATCAACGAGCTGGTCGCAGCTCTTCTCGAAGGCCCGGCCCAGCAGCAGCCCCGCGAACGCGTGCTTCATGCGGAAGCTCAGATCCAGCGACACGCGGCTGCCGGCGTCGCCGATGCGCTGGAACCGCCACTGGCCCTCGAGCGATTCGAACGGCCCATCCACGAGATGCATCGTGACCTGGTTCGGCGGCTCGAACGCATTGCGGGTCGTGAACCGCCCGTGTGCGGGCCCGCGGGACAGCGACAGGCTCGCGGTCACGCCGGTCGCATCGCGCTCCAGCACGGCGGCGCCGTTGCACCAGGGCAGGAATTCGGGATAACGCTCCACGTCGACCACGAGCGCATACATCTGCTCGGGCGTGTACGGAACGATGGCGCTGCGCTGCACGTGGGTCACAGCTGCGCATTGTCCTCAAGCGGAGCACGCTCGACAACGCCGATGACCCACTCGAGGCCCCGGCAAGGGTCGCCGGGCCGCTACAATGCGTCTCCTCCCCCGCAGACCAGGTCGCTGTCGCGCGCATGGCCGCAGAAAAGAAGTCCACGTCGAGCACCGTTGCGCTGAACCGGCGCGCGCGCCACGACTATTTCATCGAGGAGCGCTACGAGGCCGGACTCGCGCTCGCCGGCTGGGAAGTGAAGGCGCTGCGCGCCGGCCGCCTGCAGCTCAGCGAGGGCTACGTGCTGTTACGCAACGGCGAGGCCTGGCTCTTCGGCGCGCACATCGCGCCGCTGCCCACGGCCTCGACCCACGTGATCGCGGACCCCACGCGCAGCCGCAAGCTGCTGCTGCACCGGCGGCAGATCGACGCGCTGATCGGCGCGGTCGACCGCAAGGGTTACGCGCTGATTCCGCTCGCCGTCTACTGGAAGGACGGCCGCGCGAAGCTCGAGATCGGACTCGCCAAGGGCAAGAAGCAGCACGACAAGCGTGCCGACGAGAAGGATCGCGACTGGAAGCGGGAGGAGGCACGACTGCTGAAGCCGCGGTAGCCATCGGGCGCCCGGCACCCGCTGCGGATCACCGCTGCCGCGTCGCCCGACCGCGCCTTCAGTGGTTGTGCTGGTCGCGATCGAGCGGCCACAACGTATGCGTGTCGAGCAGCAGTCGATAACGTGCCTCGTTGGCGTCCAGCCGCGCCTGACTTTCTGCCAGCCGTGCCTCGATCGCCTGCCGGCGCGCCACCTGTAGATCGCCGAACTGGCCTTCACCCAGACGCCACGCCTTGTCCAGCAGGTTGGCGGTGTCGTCCATGCGTCGGGCGACATCGGCCAGGCGCCGCCACTGCGCATAGGCGCTGTGCGCCGCCGCCACCGTACGCTGC
>CAYWMY010000113.1:0-8532 GCA_964459405.1 uncultured Steroidobacteraceae bacterium
TCAGCGCATTGAAGAGCGTCGACTTGCCGACGTTCGGCAGCCCGACGATGCCACACTTGATGCTCATCTCACCTCACCTCACCGCGTCGCGGACAGTCGCGCCCGTCGCCGCGGACTCACTCGCGCTGCCTCCGACGACACGCGAAATCCAATCGATGATTCGCCTGCACGGCCGAATGCCTGCTCGTCTCCGTTGCCATCAGGGTCCGAATGGCAGGACGCAACTCCGCCGCTCTCGGGCCGCCGGCTGGCTGATGGTGAAGGTTCCCGGGCCGAAAGACGCTACGGAGCACGTCCCTGTGAGCTCGGCGCGCGCCGTCCCTGGCGCGCGACGCTTTCGGCCCGGGAACCTTCACCCGCCGCCGGCGGCGTGATGAGCCGATCGTCGTGGCGCATCGAGGCATGCCACTGCGTGAGGTCGTGCGATCGTGGCTGCGTCACCACGATCAGTCGGAATCGCCGCCGGGGCCACGGCGAGGGTCTCCGGGGCGAGGCCGTCGCGCGCCAGGGACGGCGCGCGACGAGCTCACAGGGACGTGCTCTTCAGCGTGCCGAGCCCCGGAGAACCCGATGCCGGCGGCCACAGGCGGGCCCTGAGAAACGCCGTCGCCGATCCGGAGAGAGCCCGATATCAGCGTCAACCCGCGAGCAGCTTCTTGAGCAGATCGTTGACCTGCGCCGGGTTCGCCTTGCCCTGGGTGGCCTTCATGACCTGGCCGACGAAGAAGCCGAACAGCTTGTCCTTGCCCGAGCGGTAGTCCGCGAGCTGCTTCGGGTTCGCGGCCATGACCTCGGCGATGACCTTCTCGATCGCGCCCACGTCGGTGATCTGCTTCAGGCCCTTCGCCTCGATCACGGCGTCCGCATCGCGGCCCTCGTCCCACATGGCCTCGATCACGTCCTTCGCGATCTTGCCCGAGATCGTCTCGTCGACGATGCGCGCGAGCAGCCCGGCGAGGCGGCCCGCGTCGATCTTCGACTGCGCGATCTCGAGGCCGTCGCGGTTCAGGAAGCCCGACAGTTCGCCCATCGTCCAGTTCGCGGCCAGTTTCGCATGCGCGGCACCCACGCCCCGCACCACAGCCTCGTAGTAGTCGCCGAGCTCGCGGCTCGCCGTGAGCACGCCCGCGTCGTACTCCGGAATGCCGTAGTCGCGCACGAAGCGCACGGCCTTCTCATCCGGCAGCTCCGGCATGGTCGCACGCACCTCGGCGATGAACGCCGGCTCGATCACGAGCGGCAGCAGATCGGGATCCGGAAAATAGCGGTAATCGTTGGCCTCTTCCTTCGAGCGCATGGAGCGCGTCTCGTCGCGGTCGGAGTCGTACAGGCGCGTCTCCTGGACCACCCTGCCCCCGCTCTCGATGAGCTCGATCTGCCGCTCGACCTCGTGATTGATGGCCTTCTCGACGAAGCGGAACGAGTTCAGGTTCTTGATCTCGCAGCGCGTGCCGAAGGTCGTGCTGCCGCGCGGGCGCACCGAGACGTTCGCGTCGCAGCGGAACGAACCCTCCTGCATGTTGCCGTCGCAGATCTCGAGATAACGCACCAGCGTGTGGATCTTCTTCATGTAGGCGATCGCCTCGCGCGCCGAACGCATGTCCGGTTCCGAGACGATCTCGAGCAGCGGCGTGCCGGCACGGTTGAGGTCGATGCCGCTCATCGCACCCAGGCCTTCGTGCAGCGACTTTCCGGCATCCTCCTCGAGATGCGCGCGTGTGACGCCGACGGTCTTGCGCGTGCCGTCATCCAGCAGGATCTCGACGTGGCCCTTCGCCACGACGGGCAGCTCGTACTGGCTGATCTGGTAGCCCTTCGGAAGGTCCGGGTAGAAATAGTTCTTGCGCGCGAACACGGAGCGGGGCGCGACGGTGGCGCCGATCGCGAGGCCGAATTTCACGGCCATGCGCACGGCTTCGGCATTCAGCACCGGCAGCACCCCGGGGTAGCCCAGGTCCACCAGGCAGGCCTGCGTGTTGGGTGCCGCGCCAAACGCCGTCGAGGCACCCGAAAAGATCTTCGAGCGGGTCGCGAGCTGCGCGTGGATCTCGAGCCCGATGACGACTTCCCAGTCAGTGGCCATGCCTCGAGGCCCTCAGGCGTATGCCGCGGGCGCGCGGCGGTGCCAGTCGGTGGCCTGCTGGTAGCCGTGCGCGGCCGCGAGCAGGCGGGATTCGGAGAAATGCGGCCCGATCAGCTGCAGCCCGGCCGGCAGGCCGTCGACGAAGCCGCAGGGCAGCGACAGCGCGGGCAGCCCGGCGAGGTTCGCGCCGATGGTGTAGATGTCGTTCAGGTACATCGTGATCGGATCGTCCACCTTGGCACCGAGCGCGAATGCCGTCGTCGGCGAGGTCGGCCCGAGCAGCAGGTCCACGGACTCGAAGGCGCGCCGGAAATCGGCGGTGATCAGACTCCTGACCTTCTGCGCCTTGAGGTAATAGGCATCGTAGTAGCCGGCGGACAGCACGTAGGTGCCGGTCATGATGCGGCGCTTGACCTCGGCGCCGAAGCCCTCGCCGCGCGAGCGGCAGTACAGGTCCAGCAGATCGCGCGGATGGTCACAGCGATGACCGAAGCGCACCCCGTCGAAGCGCGACAGGTTCGACGAACACTCGGCCGGCGCGACCACGTAGTAAGTCGGCACGGAGAGCGGCAGACTCGGGCAGCTGACCTCGACGAACCGGGCGCCCAGTCCACGGTAGACCTCGATCGCGGCCTCGACCGCGCGCGCCATGCCCGCATCGAGCCCCTTGGCGAAGAACTCGCGGATGAGCCCGATGCGCAGGCCCTCGACGGGACGCCCGAGCTCGGCCGCATACGAAGGCACGGGCACATCGACCGAGGTCGAGTCGCGTTCATCGAAGCCGGACATGGCTTCCAGCACCAAGGCGCAGTCCTCGGCGGTCGCAGCGAACACGCCGCCCTGATCGAGACTGGAGGCGAAGGCGATCATGCCGTAGCGCGACACCCGCCCATACGTCGGCTTGATACCCGTGATGCCACAGAGCGCGGCGGGCTGCCGGATCGAGCCGCCGGTATCGGTGCCCGTCGCGACCGGCACGAGGCGCGCCGCGACGGCCGCCGCCGAACCGCCGGAGGAGCCGCCCGGCACGCGCGTCACATCCCAGGGATTGCGCACCGGCCCGTAATGACTGGTCTCGTTGGACGAACCCATCGCGAACTCGTCCATGTTGGTCTTGCCGAGCATGACCATGCCGGCACGCTTCAGCTTCGCGACCACGGTCGCATCGTAGGGCGAGATGAATCCGGCGAGCATCTTCGAGCCGCAGCTCGTCAGTACGCCGTCGGTGCAGAAGATGTCCTTGTGCGCGAGCGGCACGCCGTCCAGCGGGCCCGCGGCGCCCTGCCTGCGGCGCGCATCCGCGGCGCGGGCGGCCTCCAGCGCCTGCGGCGCCGTGACGCTGATGAAAGCGTTCAGCTCCGGATTGGCCCGTTCGATACGCGCCAGAAAACACCGCGTCAGCTCCTCGCTGGAGAACTGGCGCGCCTCGAGCCCGCGGGCCAGTTCGGCGGCGGTGTGCCGATGGAGGCTCACTCGATCACCCTCGGCACGAGATACAGGCCAGCCCCGGTCGCGGCGGCGTTCTGCTGGCAGCGCTCGTGACAGTCGGTCTCGGTCACGACGTCGGGCCGCAGCCGCTGCACCTGGGCCTCGAGCGGATGTGCCATGGGCTCGATACCGGCCGTGTCGGCCGCGTTCAGCAGGGCGGCGAAATCGAGGATGCGCGACAGACTGTCGGCATATGCCGACAACTGTTCGTCCGTGAGGGCGAGACGCGCGAGACGCGCAATGCTCTCGACGTCGCTGCGGGTGAGCGTCATCGTGACTCCGAAGCGGGAAAACGGCTGGAAAAAGCCGCGCGTATGATACACATCGCCTTGTGGAATGTCCCCCCCGGGGCTACACTCGCGCGAACTTTTTTCCCGGTCCGGCGACCAGAAACAAATACATGTTCAAGAGCCTTCGGGGTTATTTCTCCAGCGACCTCTCGATCGACCTCGGTACGGCCAATACGCTCATCTACGTGCGTGACGGCGGCATCGTGCTGAACGAGCCTTCGGTGGTCGCCGTGCAGGACCAGCCCGGCCGCGGCGGCAAGGCCATCGTCGCCGTCGGCGCCGAGGCGAAGAACATGCTCGGCCGCACGCCCGGGCACATCACGGCGGTGCGGCCGATGAAGGATGGCGTCATCGCCAACTTCACCTACACCGAGAAGATGCTGCAGTACTTCATCGGCAAGGTGCACGGCAACCGCTGGCTGAGGCCGAGCCCCTGGGTGCTGATCTGCGTGCCCTTCGGCTCGACCGAGGTCGAGCGCCGCGCGATCCAGGAGTCCGCGCAGGGCGCCGGCGCACGCCGCGTCGACGTGATCCCCGAGCCCATGGCCGCGGCGGTCGGCGCCGGCCTGCCGGTGCACGAGGCGCGCGGCTCGATGGTGCTCGACGTCGGCGGCGGCACCTCCGAGGTCGCCGTGATCTCGCTGAACGGCATCGTCTACGCCGAGTCGGTACGCATCGGTGGCGACCGTTTCGACGACGCCATCATCAACTACGTACGCCGCAATTACGGCATCCTGATCGGCGAGGCGACCGCCGAGCGCATCAAGATCGAGATCGGCTCGGCCTACCCGGGCCAGCAGGTGCGCGAGATCTCGGTCAAGGGCCGCAATCTTGCCGAGGGCGTGCCACGCGCCTTCACGCTGAACTCGAACGAGATCCTCGAGGCGCTGCAGGAACCGCTGCAGGGCATCGTCGCCGCGGTCAAGAAGGCGCTGGAGCAGACCCCGCCCGAGCTCGGCGCCGACGTCGCCGAGCGCGGCATCGTGCTGACCGGCGGTGGTGCGCTGCTCAAGGACATCGACAAGCTGCTGATGGAGGAGACCGGCCTGCCGGTGGTAGTCGCGGACGACCCGCTGACCTGCGTCGCGCGCGGCGGTGGTCGCATCCTGGAGCTGACCGAGGAACATGGCCCAGGCCTGTTTGGCCTCGAGTGATTCCGCTGCCCGGCGGACCGGGCTGACCGCCGCAGCCGCCGCGCGGTTCGCTCTGTCTCGTCCGCTGCCATTCACCTGTCCAGCCGCGCCAATGCCGCGCCGCCACCTCCCATGGAATCCCTGAACGAGCCGGGTGGCCGTCCGCTGCTGGCCCGCGGGGCACCCGCGAGCCTGCGGTTCATCGTGCTGGCCGGTATCGCCGTCGCGCTGATGATCCTGGATCACCGCCAGCAGCAGCTGGAGCAGATCCGCAGCGTCCTGTCGGTCATGGCCTACCCGCTGCACTGGATCGCCGCCGCGCCCGGTCGCGGCTACGCCTGGTTCGACGAGTCCTCGAAGACGCGCGCTGAACTCGAGGCCGAGAACGTCGTGCTCGCCGCCGAGAACCTGAAGCTGCAACTGCGCCTGCAGCGCTTCGAATGGCTGGAACAGGAAAACCGGCGGCTGCGCGCCGCAAGCGCCAGCACGGCGCGCATCGTCGACCGCACGCTGGTGGCCGAGATCATGCGTGTCGATCTCGATCCGTTCCGGCAGCGCGTGCTGATCAGCCGCGGCAGCCGCGACGGCGTGTTCAAGGGGCAGGCGGTGCTCGACGCGGGCGGTATCTTCGGTCAGGTCACCCAGGTCGGTCCGTTCTCGGCCGAACTGATCCTGATCTCGGACTCCGAGCACGCGCTGCCGGTGCAGGTGGTGCGCAACGGGCTCAGGACCATCGCCGTCGGCACGGGCCGACCGGACGAGCTCAGCCTGCCCTATCTGTCGAAGAACACCGACGTGAAGGTGGACGACCTGCTGGTCTCATCGGGACTCGGGGGTGTCTACCCGCCGGGCTACCCCGCCGCACGCATCCGCGAGGTACGTCGTGATGCGAACCAGCCGCTGCTCATCGTGACCGCGGCACCCACCGCGGGTCTCGACCGTTCGCCGGAAGTGCTGCTGGCCTGGTTCGACAACCGGACACCCGAGATCCCGGCCGAAGCACCCGCCGGGTCGTCGCCGCCGGCGCCGCAGCGCGCCACGCCCTCGCGCACAGATGAAGGCGCCGGCCGGCCGTCACCCGGCGTCACAGCCACGCCCGGCGCCCCAGCCGCGCCCGGCGGCGCGGAGGCCCGGCCGTGAGCCCGGTACCGGGCGTGTCGTTTCCGAAGGTCGTGGCCGTCGCAATCGCGGCGCTGATCCTGACCGCCGTGCCGCTGCCGCGCTGGATCGCGATCCTGCGGCCGGATTTCGTGGCGCTGGCCGTGATCGCCTTCGGGGTCTTCGCACCACGCTCGGCGGGGCTGCTGTTCGCCTTCCTGATGGGGCTCGCGCTCGATGCCTTCAAGGGTGTGGTGCTCGGACAGCACGCGCTGGCACTGGTCACGGTTTCGTTCATCACACTGAACCTGCACCTGCGGATCCGCATGTTCACGCTCGGCCAGCAGGCGCTGACCGTGCTGTCGTTGCTGTGGCTGAAGGAATTCATCGTCTTCTGGATCGACGGCGCCACCGGGCATTCGATCACCGACGCCGCGCGCTGGGTCGCCGTCGTGACCGGCGGGCTGATCTGGCTGTTCGTGCCGCAGTTCATGACCCGCCTGCTGACGCGGCGCTGATCCGGACGGATTCGCCGTGGTCAGACGCGTCCGCTTCAAGGACCCCTGGATCGAGCAGCGCTCGTTCACGCGCCGCGCCGTCGTGGCCGCGATCGTCGCGGCGCTGCTGCTGGGCGGCGTTGCGCTGCGTCTGTTCTGGCTGCAGGTCGTCCGCCACGACTATTACAGCGAGCTGTCCCAGGGCAATCGCGTGCGCCTGGAGCCGCTGCCGCCCGACCGCGGCGTGATCTTCGACCGCAAGGGGCGCGTACTCGCCGAGAACACGCCGGCCTATCAGCTCGAGCTGATCCGCGAGCAGGTGCCGGACCTGGACGCGACACTGGCGCGGCTCGTCGAGCTCGACCTCGTCGAGTCCGCCGATGTCGAGCGCCTGCGGCAGCTGGTGCGCTCGCGCCGCGCGTTCGAAGGTGTGCCGATCCGCGTGCAGCTCTCCGAGGAGGAGGTCGGGCGCTTCGCCGTGCACCGCCATGAACTCCACGGCGTCGAGCTCAAGACGCGGCTGGCGCGCTACTACCCCTATGGACCGGCGGGAGTGCATGCGCTCGGGTACGTCGGTACGCTGTCGGAAGCCGACCTCAAGCGCGTCGAACCCGAGCAGTACGCGGGCCTCGCGACCATCGGCAAGACGGGCATCGAGTACAGCTACGAGGCCACGCTGCACGGCGAGGTCGGCTATCGCGAGGTGCTCGTCAACGCTGAGGGCCGCAGCGCCGAGATCGGCGAGTACGGCGGCGTACCCCTGCGCCGGCGCGAGCCCATGGCGGGCGACGACCTTTACACGACGCTCGACATCGAGCTCCAGCAGGTGGCGGAGCAGGCGCTCACCGGCAGGCGTGGCGCCGTGGTCGCCATCGATCCCTGGACCGGCGACGTACTGGCGCTCGCGAGCATGCCGACCTTCGATCCCAACAAGTTCGCACGCGGCATCTCGCGACCCGAGTACCGCGCGCTGGTCGAGGACCTGGATCGGCCGCTGTTCAACCGCGTGCTGCGCGGCACCTATCCGCCGGGCTCGACGATCAAGCCGATGATGGCGCTGGCGGGACTCGAGTACGGCGTGATCAGACCCGAGGACACGCGCCACTGTCCCGGCTATTTCCGGCTGCCCGGATCGAGCCATCGTTATCGCGACTGGCGCAAGCAGGGCCACGGCGTCGTGAACATGTACGACGCCATCATGACCTCCTGCGATGTGTACTTCTACGGCCTGGCCGCGACTCTCGGCATCACGCGCGTGCACGAAGCCATGACCAGGCTCGGTTTCGGCGCACCGACGGGACTCGACGTCGACGGCGAGCGTGGCGGCCTCATGCCATCGCCCGAATGGAAGAAGAAGGCGTTCAAGAAGAGGGAACTGCAGGTCTGGTTTCCCGGCGAGACCGTAATCGTCGGCATCGGCCAGGGCTACTGGCTCGTGACGCCGATGCAGCTCGCGAACGCCGCGGCCGTCATCGCGACGCGCGGCCGGCACTTCCGGCCGCGGCTCGTCACCGCGAGCCGGGATGCGAAGACGGGCCGGATCCAGCGCCGCGCACCGGTGGCGCTGCCCCCGATCGACATCGCCGATCCCTCGAACTGGGACGCGATCATCGAAGGCATGGTGGGCGTGACCAGCGGCCCACGCGGCACCGCCGTCGTCGCCTCGCGCGGCGCCCCGTACCGCATCGCCGGCAAGACGGGCACGGCGCAGGTGTTCACGGTCGGCCAGACGGAGAAATACAAGGAAAGCGAGGTCGCGGAACGACTGCGGGATCACGCACTGTTCATCGCCTTCGCACCCGCCGACGCGCCGAAGCTCGCGGTCGCGGTGCTGGTCGAGAACGGCGGACACGGCAGCTCGGTCGCGGCACCGGTGGCGCGCGCCCTGTTCGACGCCTGGCTGCTCGGCGCGACGACGACCCCGGAGGACGCCACACCGCCGG
>CAYWMY010000114.1:0-8517 GCA_964459405.1 uncultured Steroidobacteraceae bacterium
GGTGGACTGGTTGCGGCACGGCATGCGCCGCCGCCGCCGCGCAGGGGACCAGCCGCTGATGGCCGGAGACGTGCTGCTGGTGCGCACCTCGCCCGACGAGATCGCATCGATCAAGAACGAGCCAGGCGTGGCCCTGCATTCGGTCGCCAAGTACGGTGAGGCGGGCCGCAAGGACGGCAAGTCCGAGCTGCTGGGCGAAGAGCAGATCGTGCAGGCGGTGGTCGCGCCCGATTCCGAATTCGTCGGCCGCACGGTCGGCGAGATCGACTTCGTGCGCACGCTCGGTGTGGTCGTCGTCGGGTTGTGGCGGCGCGATGGCTGGCTGCGCGATGAGGTTTCGCAGGTGGTACTGCGCGAAGGCGACCTGCTGGTGCTGTGGGGCCGGCAGCAGACGCTGGCGGACCTGGCCTCGCACCACGGCTTCCTGATGCTGATGCCGTTCACAGCCGCCGGGCGCCAGCGGCGGCGCGCGCCACTGGCGCTCGGCATCATGGCGGCGGCGATCGTCGCCGCGGCCACCGAGATCCTGCCGGCGCAGATCGCCTTCCTGGCCGGCGCGGTGGCGATTGTGGTCACGCGCTGCGTGGACATCGAGGACGCCTACCGCAATGTCGAGGTGCGCATCTTCGTGATGATCGCCGGCGTGATCCCGCTCGGCGTCGCGATGCAGAAGACCGGCACCGCGCGGTTGTTCGCCGACCAGCTGCTGCGCTTCGTGGCCGACTGGCCGGCCCTGTGGGTACTGCTGGCGATGTTCTGGGCCGGCGCGCTGCTGACCCAGATCCTGTCCGACGCCGCGACCACGGTGCTGCTGGCGCCCGTCGCGTTCTCGGTGGCGATCGCGCTCGGGCTGCCGCCCGAACCCTTCGTCGTCTGCACGGCGCTCGGCGCGGTCGCGTCCTTTCTGACGCCGATCGGCCACCACGGCAACCTGCTGATCCTCAATCCCGGCCGGTACACCTTCGGCGACTTCCTGCGCATCGGCGTGCCGCTGACCGTGCTGATCAGCGCGATCAGCGCCTGGATGGCGCGCTGGCTGTGGCTGGGCGGACCCCTGCTGCCTGGATCGTGATCAGAACCGGTGGCCTCGCGGCCGTGGCGGCCGCCGGGCACGAAGCGGGTCGTGCCCAAGGGCCTCCATCGCTTTGCCGTACAGCCGAGCCTGTGCCAGGCCGCATCGAAGCGGCCTCCACGAGTCCGGCCCGGGCGCCGCCGCCACGCTGGTGCCCCCCGCACGAGGAATCCTGGTCGCGGGCGTCGTGGCACTGTGGCTTTCCTCGATCCGATGGCCAGGTCGACAAAGTAAGATCGGCCCGGCGGCGTTCTCGGGCGGTGGGGATCGATGCGTCGTTCCCAGCCACAGCGGCCCCGGGGAGGCCACCCTGCCCGATGTTGCGAGCCTTTTCGCGGCTGTCAGGAGCTTCACGCAGCATGTCTCACGAATTCCGCTTACCGATGCTGGGCGCCGATCTCGATGTCGGCACGCTCGTGGAATGGCATGTCCAGCCCGGCGGCGAAGTGCATCGCGGCGACATCGTGGCCGTGGTCGAGACCGAAAAGGGCGCCATCGACATCGAGATCTTCGAGGACGCAGTGTTCGAGGAACTGCTGGTGCAGCCCGGCACGAAGATCACCGTCGGCACGGTGCTCGCGAAACTGCGCGGTGCTCCCGCGAAACCGGGCGCGATCAGCGGCGCGCCGGGCGCTGCGCCGCCACCGCCACCGCCATCGCCCGCACCCGCAAAGCCGGCAGCCCCCGGCAGCCGTTCGCGCATCCGCATTTCGCCCGTCGCGCGCCGCTACGCGGCCCAGGCAGGGCTCGATCTCGGCACCGTGCAGGGCACGGGTCCCGATGGGGCGATTTCGCTCGAGGACGTCGAACACGCGATCGCGGCCGCGGCCGCGGCGAAACCGGCGGCTGCGACGCTGCCACCGCAGGCAGCCGCGGCGCCCGCAGGCGCCGAATCCGCCGCGCCTCGCGAACGGCTGCCGGTGCAGCCCGCCCGCGAGGTGATCGCCGCGGCCATGAGCCGCGCCAAGCGCGAGATCCCGCACTATTACCTGTGGCTCACGATGGACTGCACCACCGCATCCGAGTGGCTCGCGGCCTACAACGCACGCGTGGCGGTCGAGGAGCGCCTGCTGTTTCCGGCGCTGGTGCTGCGTGCCATCGCGATCGCCGCGATGGAGCGACCGGGATTCAACGGCTATTACCGTGAAGGACGCTACGAGGCGCTCGAGGACGTGCACCTTGGCGTGGCGATCGCCCGCCATGGCGGCGGACTGGTGGCCCCGGCACTGCTCGATGCGGGTGCGAAGCCGCTGCCCCGGCTGATGCAGGAGTTCCGTGATCTCGTGAGCCGCGCGCGCGCGGGCCGACTGCGAAGCCGCGAACTCGCGGCGGCCACGCTGACGGTCACCAGTCTCGGCGACATCGGCGTGGACGGCGTGCTGCCCATCATCTATCCGCCGCAGGTGGCGATCGTCGGCGTGGGCCAGATCGCGCTGCGGCCCTGGGTCGTGGAGGGCCGCGTGGTGCCGCGCTCGACCGTAACGCTCTCGCTCGGCGCCGATCATCGCGTCAGCGATGGTCGCGCCGGCGCACAGTTTCTCGCCGACATCCAGGCTGCGCTGCAGGCGCCGGAGCAGTTGTGAACCGCGATGAAATCACCGCCCTGGTGCTGAAGCAGCTCCGGGAAGTTGCGCCGAACGTCGATACGAGCGCGATCGCGCCGCCCACGAACTTTCGCGACCAGTTCGATTTCGACTCGATGGACACACTGAACCTGGCGATCGGCCTGCACCGGGCGCTCGGCATCGACATCCCCGAGCTCGACTACGGCGAGCTGGCCAGCCTCGATCGTGCGGTCGCGTATCTCGAGCGACAGTTGCGGCGCGCCTGAGCAGGCCCCCTTGCGACGGCGCAGGCCGGATGTGGGGCGGTGCACGCGCCGCCGCCGCAAGGCTCAAGCCGCGCCGGAATCCCTGCGCCGGCGTCGCCGCAGCACCGCCAGGTAGATCGCGATGTTCACGCCAACGACCAGCGCGCCCAGCACGATCTGCACGCTGCGCGTGAGCCCGGCGGGATAGATGACGGGCAGCAGGTAGTGCGCGACGAAGCCGCCGCTGTAGCCCGCCGCGCCGCCCGCCGTGCGCAGCACGTTCTCGAGCGGCGTCAGCGGGCAGATCCAGCCCGTGAACTCGACGGCCGCACCCCACAGTGCCGCGGGCAGATGCACCCAGATCACGACCGGCCAGCGCAGCGCGAGCAGACCGCCGAACACCGCGAACAGGATGAACGCGAGGTGCAGCAGCACGACGGCATCGGCGAGCAGACGGTGGACCATGGTGTGGTTCGGAAACCCCTGGAGCGGCCCCGCGATGCCGGGCATGATGGCACCGGCATGGCGCGATGTGGATGTCCGGATGTCGACCGCCGAGGGTGAAACCATCGAGTCCCGCGTGGCCTTCCTGAGCACACCGGCCGCCTATCCCGACCATCCCCCGCATGTACAGGTCATCGAGACACATTTTGCCTATGTGTTCCTGACCGGTGCGCACGCCTGGAAGCTCAAGAAGCCGCTCGCCTTCGGTGCCATCGACTACCGCACGCTGGCGTCACGCGAACGCGGCTGCCGCAGCGAGCTGCGACTCAACCGGCGGCTCGCGCCCGGAACCTATCTCGATGTGGTGCCACTGTGCCGCAACGCGAGCGGCGCACTGCGGCTCGGCGGCGACGGTCGGGTCGTCGACTGGCTGGTGCAGATGCGCGAGCTGCCCGCGGCGCGCATGCTGGATCGAGCCCTGCGCACGCGCGGGATCACGACCGCCGAGATCGACGCAGTGATGGCGCATCTGTGCCGTTTCTACCGGGCCGCCGAGCCCGCGCCTCTCGATGGACCGCAGTACCTGGAGCGCCTTACGCGCGAGTCACGGCAGGAACTCTCTGAACTGGCCGGGCCCGGAGCGGGCGCGCCGTCCGCGCAGCTCACGGAACTCGCCGCGTTGCAGCGCCGCTGTCTCGACACCTTCGGCGACGCGCTGACCGCGCGCATCGCCGCGCGCCGCGTCGTCGACGGCCACGGCGACCTGCGGCCCGAGCACGTCTGGCTCGGCCCGCCCGTGGCGGTGATCGACTGCCTCGAATTCGACGCGGACCCACGGCGGCTCGACAGCGCCGAGGAGATCGCCTTCCTGACACTCGAATGCGAACGCGCTGGTGCGGCCACGCTCGCCGGGCAGCTCGTCGATGCCTACCGCGCGCACTGTCACGATGCGATCGCGCCGCAGCTGTTCGATTTCTACCGCAGCCGCCGCGCCCTGGTGCGCGGCAGGCTCGCGGCCTGGCGGCTGCGCGAGCCCGGCTGTCGCGACCCGGCGCGCTGGCAGGACACGTTGACGGCGTACCTCGATCTCGCGGTCGACGCGGCGCGCCGCGCGCTGGAAGTCCGCTGAGGGTTGCGCGGGCCGCGCGGTGGCTCCACCGCCCCGCCGGGTGGCGCCGCGGACCCGCTACGCGCGCGGCATCTCACGCAGCAGATCCGCGACCGGTTCACCCGCGGCCATGCGGCGCAGCGCCGCGCCGAACAGCGGGGCGATCGACAGCACCTGCAGTGGCGCGTCGGGGACGCCGGGCGGCATCGGCCAGCCGGTGCTGTCGGTCACGATCAAACGGTCGACGACGCCCGCGAGCGCCGCGGGCATGACGGTGCCGGGCATCAGCGCATGCGTGACCACGGCCTCGACGCGCGCGGCGCCGCCGTCACGCAGCGCCCGGGCCGCGCGCGCGAGTGTGGTTCCCGTCGCGCAGAGGTCGTCGATGATGAGCGCATCGCAGCCGGCAACCTCGCCCACCAGGCGCTCGCCGCTCACGCGCCCCTGCGCGCGGCGCTTCTCCACGAAGGCCAGCCGGATCCTTCCCGGAGCCCGTTGGTCCAGCGCCTCGACGAACAGCTGCGCGCGTTTGATGCCGCCGATGTCGGGTGACACCACCGCGAGCGGACGTTCAGCCTGGGCCGCGAAATGCGTTGCGAACAGGGGTGCCGCGCCCAGGTGCAGAACCGGGATACGGAACGCGTTGTCGAGCGCCGCCGGGTTGTGCACGTCGAGCGCCACGAGCTGCTGCAGGCCGGCGGCCTCCAGCAGCGTCGCGAGATAGCGCAGGCTCACGGGATCGCGCGGCTGCGTGCGCCGGTCCTTGCGCGCGAATGCGAGGTAGGGCACCAGCGCGGTGACCCGGCGCGCCGCGCCATCGCGCAGCACCGACAACAGGAACGCGAGCCTCAGGATGCGCGCCGGCGCACCGAGCGCGCCGTCTCCGGCCAGCGACTGGATCACGTACACGTCCCGGTCGCGCACGCTCTCGAGCGGCCGCAGCTTGAACTCCCCATCCTCGAAGGCGCGATCCTCGTGCGCCGCGAGTTCGAGCCCCGCCGGAGCCACGATGGCCTGCGCGAGGGATGCGGACTCCGCGAGCGCGAACACGCGCACCGCCTGCGACTGGTTCTTCACGGCTCACCTCTCTGCGCCACCGTCGACCGACCCGACCGCCGCGCAATATCCGCACGACCCGCTGCACGATAGAATGACACCGGTTGCAGAGGAAATTAAGGAGTGCCCGCATGACCCGGAGAAGCTCGATCCTGGTTCCGATCGATGGATCCGCGGCGGCGTTGCGGGCGCTCGAGCACGCGTGTTCGCGCGTGCGCGACGGGGAGAACCTCTCGGTGATCGCCCTGAACGTGCAGCCGCCGCTGCCGCCGAGCCGGTTCGTCACGCGCGCCATGATCGACGGCCACCACGAGCGCGAATCGCGCGCCGCGCTGAAGTCGGCGCGCGCGCTCGCGAAGCGGCTCAAGGTTCCTGTCGATTGGCAGGTACTCGTGGGCCCCGCGGCCCCCACCATCGCGCGCGTCGCCAGGACACAGGGCTGCTCGGGCATCGTCATGGGCACGCGCGGACTCGGCAGGCTGCCGGGCTTCGTGCTGGGCTCGACTGCCATGCGCGTCGTGCAGGTCGCGACCGTGCCGGTCACGCTCGTGAAGTGAACCGCTTTCCGGTGCCACCGTGCCCGCGGGTGCCCATGAGAATCAACCTGTAATGGGCTCGCCCCAATGACACAACTCCGCGAAATCCTGGTGGCGACGGATTTTTCGCCCGTCGCCGACCACGCCGTGCAGCGCGCCGCGCGCCTCGCGCGGCGGCATGGCGCCAGCCTGCGGCTGCTGCACGTGGCGCCCGAAGTGCGGCGGCTCGGCCTGTTGCCGCGGGGACGCAGTGCGGCGCGCGCGGCCGTGCTCCGAGCCGCGCACCTGGCCCTCGAGACCGTGGCCGCGAAGGTCCGCGGCCTCTACGGCATCGAACCGGCGCTGGCCATCGTCACGGGACGCGCACATCGCGGCATCCTGTCCGCCTGCCGCTCGGGACCGGTGGACCTCGTGGTGGTGGGTGTCGTCGGTGAGCATGGCGGGCTGCTGGGCGACACCATGGTCGGTGGCACGACCGACAAGCTGCTCGATGCCGCGCCGGTGTCGCTGCTGATCGTGCGCACACCCGCGCACGCCGACCACCGTCTGCAGCTGGTGGGCGTGGACCTCGGCCCGCAGGCCACACAGGTTGTGGCAGGTGCCTGCGCACTGCTGCCGGATTCGCGGGTTGCGCTCGCCGCCGCCTACGATCTGCCCTACGCGGGCCGCGTGCATTCCTACGGATTCGACCCGCACTGGCTCGACGAGCAGCTGGACCGCATGGTGCCGGAGCTGCGGCGGGAACTGGCCGCGGTCGAAGCCGCCGCGGTGCCCGCCGAACGCCGTGCCGGCACGCAGCTGCTGCACGGTGATCCGCGCCGCCTGCTGCCCGACCACGCCGCAGACCTGGCCGTGGACTGCCTCACGCTCGGTGCCGTGGACCGCGCGGCGCGTGGCCGGCATCCGCTCACGACCTTCGGTGGCGTGGCGCGTGCCGTGGTGCCGCAGCTGCGATGTGATGCGCTGCTCGTGCGCTGAACGCCGCCCGCGCCGGCTCATGCCGCGCTGATCGTCCGCGCGGCGCGCCTGCCCGGATCAGCGCAACGTCCGCCGCAGCAGCTGCCGCAGCCTGGCGAGCGGCCGGGCGTTCAGCACATGCACGGGCTCCAGCCAGCCGCGCCGCGCCTGCAGCACGCCGAGCGCCAGCGTGTCGAAAGCCGCCGCATCGTGGGCGTCGCTCGCGATGCTCACGGGCACGCCGGCCTCGCGTGCCTCGCGACAGCCGACGTCGTCGAGATCCAGCCGCTGCGGCTGCGTGTTGAGCTCGACGTAGCAGGGGCGTTCGGCGGCCGCGTGCAGCACGCGATCGAGGTCGATCGGCATGCCCTCGCGTTCGCCGAGCAGCCGGCCCGTCGGGTGCGCCAGGATCGAGACGCAGGGCCGGTCGAGAGCGTGCAGGATGCGCGCCGTCTGCTTCGCGCGCGAAGCGCCAAGCTGCGTGTGCACCGCGATGATGACGAGATCGAGCCGGCGCAGCACCGCATCCGGCAGCGACAGGCTGCCGTCCGGCAGGACATCGACCTCGGCACCCTTGAGCAGCGTGATGCCCTCGAGCCGCGCGTTCAGCGCGTCGATCTCGTCGCCCTGGCGCGCCAGCGCTCCGGCATCGAGGCCATGCACAATACCGAGATGGCGCGCATGGTCCGTGATCGCCAGATATTCGAGCCCCGCCGCATGCGCGGCGTGCGCGAGTGTCTCCAGGTCGAGCGCACCGTCGCTCGCCCGGGTATGGGCGTGCAGATCGCCGCGCAGGTCCGCGCGTGTGACGAGCCGCGGCAGCCGGTGGGCCAGCCCCGCCTCGAACTCGCCACGATCCTCGCGCAGTTCCGGCGGAATCCAGTCGAGACCGACCGCGTCGTAGACTTCCCGTTCGCTGGCGCCGGCCAGGCGCTTCGTGCCGCGGAACACACCGTACTCGTTGATCTTGAGGCCCAGCTGCCGGGCGTGCGTGCGGACCCGGATGTTGTGCGCCTTGCTGCCGGTGAAGTAATGCAGCGCCGCGCCGTAGCTGTGCGCAGGGACAACCCGCAGGTCGACCTGCAGCCCGTTGCGCAGCGCAGCCGTCAGGCGCGTGCTTCCCGCGGCGGTCAGGCCGCGGATGTCCGCGTGCCGTTCCAACGCACGGCGAACCGGTTCGGCAGTGTCCGCGCAGACCACGAGGTCCAGGTCGCCCACGGTGTCTCGGCCACGGCGATAGCTGCCGGCGACCTCGCAGGCCTCGACACCCGGGACTTCTCGCAGCGCAGCCGCCAGCGGTTCCGCAAACCGCGCCGCGCTGGCGCGCGGCGTGCGTTGCCGCTGCGCGCGGGCCGCCGGCGCTACGGCCGCCTTGAGCTTCGTGATCAGGGCCGGCCCGAAACGCGGCAGCCGATCGAGTTGTCCCTGCTGCAGCGCACGGCGCAGCGCCGCGACGTTGCCGACGTGCAACGAATCGATCAGCGTGCGGACCCGCTTCGGCCCGAGGCCCGGCAGGCGCAGGAGTTCCGTGGCC
>CAYWMY010000115.1:0-8498 GCA_964459405.1 uncultured Steroidobacteraceae bacterium
CACCGTCGCCCTCGTCGTCACCCGGACCGCCGTCACGTCGCCGCCTTGCGCAGTTCGTCGCGCAGCAGGCGCCGCAGGATCTTGCCGACGTTGGTCTTCGGCAGCTCGCTGCGGAAATAGACGTGCTTCGGCACCTTGTAGCCCGTGAGCTCCTGGCGGCAGTACTCGACGATCTTCTCGGCGGTGAGGCCCGGGTCCTTGCGCACGACGAACACGGCGACGACCTCGCCCGAGTGCTCGTCGGGCTGCGCCACGGCCGCCACTTCGAGGACGCCCGCCATGTGCGCGATCACGTTCTCGACCTCGTTCGCATACACGTTGAAGCCCGAGACCAGGATCATGTCCTTCTTGCGGTCCTCGATGTAGACGAACCCCTTGTCGTCCATGCGTCCGATGTCGCCGGTCCTGAGCCAGCCGTCCGGCATCAGCACCTCTGCCGTCTCGTCGGGCCGGTTCCAGTAGCCGGCCATGACCTGCGGCCCGCGCACGCAGATCTCGCCGATGTCACCGACCGGCAGCTCGTGGCCTTCATCGTCCTGGATCGAGATCTCCGTCGAGGGCACGGGCAGGCCGATCGAGCCGCTGAAGTCCACGTCGCGCGGATTCATGGTCGCAACAGGCGAAGTCTCCGTAAGACCCCAGCCCTGCGACAGGATGCAGCCCGTCATCTGCTTCCAGCGCTCGGCCACGGCGCGCTGCACGGCCATGCCGCCGCCGATGGTCGCCTTCAGTGCGGACCAGTCGATCTTCTCGAAGCCCGGCGTGTGCATGAGCCCGTTGAACAGCGTGTTCACGCCGAAGAAGACCTGGAAACGCCGCTCGGCGAGCAGCTTCACGAAGCCCTTCATGTCGCGCGGATTCGTGACCAGCACGATGTGGCCACCCTCCATCATCCACAGCAGCGCCACGGCCGTGAGCGCGAAGATGTGATAGAGCGGCAGCGCGCCGACCACCAGCGCATCGCCGACCAGGAACTGCCGCAGCCAGGCCTGCGCCTGGAGCGTATTCGCGACCATGTTGCGGTGCGTGAGCGTGGCGCCTTTCGCCACCCCCGTGGTGCCGCCCGTGTACTGCAGGAAAGCGACGTCCTCATGGGTGCAGCTCACCGGCTCGTAGCCGTGCTGCGCGCCGCTCGCGAGCACATCGCTGAAGCTCAGCGCGCCCGGCAGCCGGTAGGGCGGGACCTTCTTCTGCACCTTGCGCAGCATGAAGTTGATCAGCGCGCCCTTCGGGAAGCCGAGCAGGTCGCCGACACCCGTGACAACGACATGCTTGACCGGGGTGGTGTGCAGGACTTCCGCGAGCACGTGCGCCGATCCCTCGTAGACGACGATCGCTTTGGCTCCTGCGTCGTTGAGCTGGTGCTCGAGCTCGCGGTGCGTGTACAGCGGATTCGTGTTCACGACCACGAGGCCCGCACGCAGCGCACCGAACAGCGCGATCGGATACTGCAGCACGTTGGGCAGCATGATGGCGATGCGGTCGCCCTTCACGAGGCGGGCCTCGCCCTGCAGCCAGGCCGCGAACAGCCGCGACTGCCGGTCCAGCTCGCCGTAGGTGAGCGTGCGGCCGAAGTTCGAATAGGCCGGATGCGTGGCGTAGCGCTGGCAGGAATGCTCGAACATCGCGACCAGCGAAGGGAACACCGCGGGATCGATGTCCGCCGGCACGTCGGGCGGATAGTGTTTCAGCCAGATCCGTTCCATGCCTCTTCCCCCATGGCGGCGGCATGACCCATGGTCGCAGCACGACCCGGCCCACGCCAGTGAAATTCTAGCGCCGTCCGTATAACCGGTCGCCCGTGATCCGTGCCGCGGTGCGCTCGCCGGCCATCCGCCGCTTGAGCTTGAGTCGTCGCGCGGCCGGGAGGATCATCGCAGCATCGGCACAACGGACAGTAAGCACGGCGCGGACCGCGCTTTCAAAGGAGGCTCCATGAAACGCACTGCTTCGGCTGTCTGGCACGGTGATCTGAAGAGTGGCCATGGTGCTCTGGCCACCTACAGCGGCGTGCTGAGCTACACGCCCTATTCCTTCGGCGCACGTTTCGAGAACGAGCGCGGCACGAATCCGGAAGAGCTGCTCGCGGCGGCGCACGCCGGGTGCTTCACGATGGCACTCACAGCGGCCCTGGGCCGGGCCGGCTTCACTCCGACCAGGCTCGCGACCCAGGCCCGCGTCATGCTCGAACAGGTGAACGGCAGCTGGACCATCACGGCTGTGCACCTCGAGTCGGATGCCTGGGTGCCGAACATCACCGCTGAACAGTTCAACGCCATCGCCGAGGACGCGAAGGCCAACTGCCCGGTGTCACGCGTGCTGAACGCGAAGATCACCATGCACGCGAAGCTGGAGGCCTGCCGCGAACAGCGGCCGGCCTGAGCCGCCCCGGCCGGCACGGCCACCGGATGGGATGCTGCGATTCCTCAGTCAGTGACTTCGCGCCCGGCGCCTCGATGGAATCACTCATCGTCGGCGTCGCCATGACGCCGGGGTGGCCCCCCGTCGCACCCCGTCGTCGTTCCCTGCGGGTCGCGCAGTCACCTGCGGATCACGAGGCAGACTCCACCCCGGGCCCGTCCTCACTCCAAGGCGACCGCGGTCAGGCCAGTGACTCCGCCCCGGCCCACCACTGCTCGAGCTTCGGCATCAGCTCGACCGAGACGAGCTCGACCGCGAGACCACCACCGGGCGGTTTCAGGAACACGAACGTGCCCCAGCCCTGCTCCGGCGTCGCGCCCGCGGCCGACACCTGCCAGCCGTGGCGCTGCATCGCCGTGACCTCGGCACGCACATCGTCGACCCAGCAGCCGACGTGAAAGCCGCTGTGCAGTTCGGGATCGTAGTGGGTGCCTTTGGGGCCGGTGACGAGTTCCAGATGCTGCGGACCCTCGACGGAATAGGTCACCTCGATCCGCAGCGGGTGCAGGCCCGTCTTCGGCGTCCACAGAGGCAGGGCCTCGAAGGTGAAGGGCTTCGCCCAGGTGAGATTCAGGGTGCGGCCGTAATGATCCATCGCGGCGCGCAGGTCGCGGACCAGCAGGCCCGTGTGAAAGATGCGCTGATAATCGAACACTGGCAAACACGCTCCCTCGAGGCCGCCAACCCGGCCGCGCTCAACAGGCACTCCGGCGCGGCTGCGGATCCCGCCGACTGTCCCGGCTCGTCGTCCCGCGCGTGCACCGCGAGCGGAGTTTGTCACGTCGCGACACAGGCCGGATACTGACAGCCAAGGGCGGTCGCAACACAGCCAGCGGGGCGCGGCACCTGCAACGGAGGCAACATGGCAAGACCCCTCGCGCTGCACCAGATCACGGCCATGGAGGCGAGCCCGCTCGAGCTGGTGTCGATCGCGGCCGCGGCCGGCTGTCAGAAAGTCTGCATCTTCACACACGTACCCGCGGTCGGACTGCCCGACCAGCGCGGCGGCGCCGCCTTTCCGCTCGTAACCGAGGCGCTGAAGCCACAGATGCTCGCGCGCCTGCGCGAATGCGACGTGACCGTCGGCAACATCGAGTTCTTTCCGGTCGCCGCGGATGTGCCCATCGAGCACTACCGGGCCGCGTTTGCGCTGGGTGCGGAGCTGGGTGCGGAACGCGCAGTCACACACATTCATGATGCCGTCGACACGCGCGCCATCGACACACTCGGGCGTCTCGCCGATCTCGCGGCCGAATATCGCCTCGGTCTCGGCCTCGAGTTCATGGGGCTCACGCCCGCCTGCAATTCGATCGCGCGCGCCGCCTGGTTCGTCGACCAGGTCGCGCGCGCCAACGTCGGCATCGCGGTGGATGCGCTGCACCTGGTGCGCACGGGCGGCACCCCCACCGAGGTGGCCGCGCTGCCCGCGCGTCATTTCGCCTACGCACAGATCTGCGATGGCCGCGGTCTGCACCGCTCCGCTGACTACCTGCCCGAGGCGCTGGATCGCATGATGCCGGGCGACGGCGACTTCCCGCTCGCGGCGCTCATCGAAGCACTGCCGCACGCGACCGCGCTCGACGTGGAAGTGCCGTCCGTCAGGCTGGCGGAGGCCGGCGTGCCCGCGCTCGAGCGCGCGCGCGAGGCCGTGCGCCGTACCCGGGCTTTGATCGAGAGTTCAACGCCGCAGCGCTGACGGGACGGCACGCCGGCGCGCCCGCGCAGCGCAGGGTCGCTCGCGGCAGACCGTTCACGAGGAGGAGCCCTGCCATGTCAGCCCAGCTCGATCCCGCGATCAGCCCCGCGATGTACCCGATGTCGCCGAAAGCCGATGTTCCGCAGCTGCGCGGGGATCGCATCACCGGCGACCGGTACTACTCGCCCGAGTTCATGGAGCGCGAGTGGGCGCACATGTGGAAGCGCGTCTGGCACATCGGCGGTCGCCTGTCGGAGCTGCCGGAGCCCGGCGATTTCATCGTGCACAACTTCCGCCGCGAGTCAGTGATCCTGATCCGCCAGAAGGATGGCTCCGTGCGGGCGTTCTTCAATACCTGCCGTCATCGCGGCAACCGGCTGGTGACCGTGCAGTCCGGCGGCGTGACGGAGACGCTGAGCTGCGCCTACCACGGCTGGAAGTGGGGTATCGACGGCTGGCTTGTGGACGCGCAGGACCGCGACGACTTCCCGCAGGGCGATCCCTGCGGACGGCTGCAGCTCAAGGAAGTCCCGTGCGACACCTGGGCGGGCTTCGTCTGGTACTCCATGGATCGCAATGCGCCGCCGCTCGCCCGGTATCTCGACCCGATTCCGCAGCTGCTGGCCGGCCGCAGGCTCGATGAGTGGGTGCGTGTCGTCTGGCGCACCCTGAAGGTCAACACCAACTGGGAGTTCGCGTCGGACAACTTCAACGAGAGCTATCACCTGCCGACGGTTCACCGGCAGCTGCAGTCACTCGTCGACGAGGACTACCGGAACACGATCTTCGAGATGTACCCGTCGGGCCACAACCGCATGATCCAGCAGGGCAAGCCCTCGATGCGCGCGGCGCGCGCGAACGAGGTCGACGCGACCTGGGCGGCGATGCTGCGCGAGTGGGGCCTCGATCCCGACGACTTCGCCGGTCGTGCGCGGGAGGGCCGCGTCGCACTGCAGCGGCAGAAGCGCAGGCTGGGACCGGCGCGCGGCTACCGGTATTTCGAGACCCTGACAGACGGCGAGCTGACCGATCTTCTGCATCACACGCTGTTCCCCAACGTGACCCTGACGGCCACCTGCGACGGCCTGCATGTCTTCCGTACCGAGCCGCACGTCACCGATCCCGGCTGCTGCACATTCGACTACTGGTATCTGGTGCCCCGCATCGAGGGCCGGTCGGAAGCGCCGACCATCTACGGCGTGCGTCCACTGGTCGAGGCCGAGCACGAAACGACGCAGTACGCCGACTACAAGGCCGCGCTCGGCTTCGGCGACTTCCTCACGCAGGACCTCGACATCGCGGAATCGCAGCAACTCGGCCTGCAGTCGGCCGGCTACGACGATGCCTACCTGAGCGGACAGGAGACCCGTGTCCGCCGCTTCCACGAAGTGCTGAACGACTATCTGGAGGGGCGGCGCTGAGTCGCGTCCCACAGAACTCTCTGCATCCCGCCGCCCGGCACAGGCGCCGGTCGCAGCGCCGCCGCGCAGCCGCAGCCAATACGGGAAGCGGCCGCGACGATGAGCGCCACCTGTGCCCTGCGGCCCACCCGGAGCCCGTCGACCGGCAGAGACCGGTCGCGCCGGCAAGCGCTGCTTGGCAATATAGGCTCGGCAGGCCGGCGCGCGGCGGCCATTTCCTGACGGACGACGGCATGGAGCGGGTGCGCCCGGCCCCGTCAGCAGTCCAGTTTCTTGATCCACAATCGGAGAGCGAGCGATGCCCAAGATCAGGTTCATAGCGCAGGTGAATGTCGCGGAAGGTCGTGACGCGGAGTTCAACGACTGGCACACCAACGTGCACATGCCGGAGGTGCTGGCCGCAGCGGGTTTCACCAGCGCGGAACGGTTCCGGCTCGTGACGCCCGATGCGAACGACCCGAATCCGTTTCGTTATCTCATCATCTACGAGGGCGAGTGCGACGACCCGAAGAAGGCGCTCGATGGGCTGTGGAAAGGGGCGGCGGAAGGCAAGGTCGGCATGTCCGACACGGTCGGCTCGGCCTGGATGGCGCTGTATGAGGAGATTCCGGGAGCCCGGCTGTCGAAGTGAGCGGCAGACGGGTCGGCGGGGCGCGGCGTGTGCAGGGTGCGCGCCGCTGCCCCCGCGGCCGGGCATCGCCGCTGCCGCGGCGAGGACACCTGCAGGAAGCAGCGTGAGTTGCTGCTGAGGCGAGGACGCCTCCAGGAGGCGGCGCAGGCTGCGGCCAAAGCCGGGGCACCTCGACGATGCGGCGTGAGCCTCGAGCGCGGCGAGGATCGCCCGATGGAACAACCTGTGCGACTCCTGGAGCCAGGGATTGCTGCATGCGACAGCGTGATCTGCTGGCGAGCTACTTCACGATCGCCGGCAATGTGAACCCGATGACGCGCGACATTCCGAGCCCGTTCGACTTCCGTGCACGCGTCGAGGCGGCGGGCCACGCGGGATTCCGGGGTCTCGGTCTGTTCCACACCGACCTGGTACCGGTGATCGCACGCCATGGCTACGCGGGCATGCGCACGCTGTTCGCGGACAACGGCATCCGCTGGGTCGAAGTGGAATGCCTGTTCGACTGGTTCGCGGACGGAGAGCGCCGCCAGGCCTCCGATGCCAATCGACGGCTGCTGCTCGACGCGGCCGCGGAACTCGGCGCCTTCCACGTGAAGGTCGCCAGCGATTTCGTGGGTCGTTGCCCGCAGGAGCGCATGATCGAGAGCTTCGCCGGGTTGTGCGACGACGCCGCCCGGGCCGGCACGAAGGTCAGCCTCGAGATGACCCCGTTCAGCAACACGCCCGATCTGGAGACCACGCTCGCGGTCGTCGACGGGGCCGGGCGTGCCAACGGCGGCCTGATGCTGGATCTGTGGCACGTGACGCGCGGCGGCGTGTCCAACGCCGCGATTGCGGCGCTGCCGAAAGGCCGCATCTCCGGCGTCGAGCTCGACGATGCCGCAGCCGCCCCGCAGGGCGACCTGTTCACGGACACGCTCGAGCACCGGCGCTTCTGCGGCGAGGGCGATTTCGACGTGACCGGCTTCATCAACGCGCTCGATGCCGCGGGCTTCGAAGGTCCCTACGGCGTCGAGGTGCTGTCCCAGGAAGTGCGCGCCATGCCGCTCGAGGCGGTCGTGCGGCGCGCCTTCGAAACCACGGCCCGCGCCTTCGAGGCGACGGCCCTGCCGTTCCGTGCGGCATCCTGAGCACGCGTTCGACTCGAGGAGACACTCCATGCTGCTTCCACCGGGCAGGTTCTTCCAGATGTGCTGGTACGTGCAGGACATCCATGCGGCCATGCGGACCTGGCACGCCGTCAGCCGCACCGGACCGTTCTATTACGTCGAGCATCCGGTCATCGACGACTACACCTGGCGTGGCGTACGGGGAACGCTGGACATGACCGGCGCGCTGGCACAGGCCGGCCCGATCCAGATCGAGCTGGTCCAGCAGCACAACGACGTGGGGTCCGCCTATCGCGACCAGTTCGGTCCGGGCGAGGAAGGCTTCCACCACATCGCGGCCATGGTCGACGACTACGATGCGGAACTCGCGCACTACCGCGCGCAGGGCTGCGAGATCGCGCATTCCGGAGTGGTCGGCGGCAAACGCTTCTGCTACATCGACACACGCCCGAAGCTCGGCTTCATGGTCGAGATCCTCGAGGAGAATCCGGCGATGCGGGAAATGTTCGCCGTGATCTCGAATGCCGCCATCGGCTGGGACGGCAGCGATCCATTCCGGCCGATCTCGATAACCTCGCCGATCGCCTGATCCGGCCCATCGAAAGGACGGTGCCCCATGAAAGTACTGGCCCTCGTGTATCCCGGCATGACGCTGCAGGACCTCGTCGGTCCCCTGCAGGCCTGGAGCTTCCTGCCCGGCTATGAAGTGCAGGTGGCCTGGCGTGAGCCGGGTCCGGTGCCGACCGACTGCGGCCTCCCGGTGCAGGCGACCCACGGCTTCGCGGACGCCTGGGCGGAGCCCGACGTGCTGGTCACGGGCGGCGGCGCGAAGCCCACGCTCGATCTGCTGGGCGATGCCGCGACGCTGGCGTTCCTCGCGGAGCGCGGCGCGCGCGCCCGCTGGGTCTGCAGCGTCTGCACCGGTGCGTTGCTGCTCTGCGCCGCCGGGCTGCTGCGCGGGTACCGGGCCGCGACGCACTGGAGTGCCCGGGAGGCGCTGCGGCAGTTCGGTGCCGAGCCCAGCAGCGAACGCGTCTGCATGGACCGCAACCGGCTCACGGGCGGCGGCGTCACGGCCGGCATCGACTTCGGCATCGCCGTCGCCGCGCACTGGGCCGGAGCGGACGCGGGCCGCGTCATCGAGCTCGTCATGGAGTACGCGCCGCAGCCGCCATTCGGTACCGGACGTCCGGATCTCGCAGACGCGCAGACCCTAGCCG
>CAYWMY010000116.1:0-8487 GCA_964459405.1 uncultured Steroidobacteraceae bacterium
ATGCCGTCATCATCATCGACCGGAAAGGTCACATCGAAACCTTCAACCGCGCCGCGGAACGCATGTTCGGCTATTCCGCGCAGGAAGTGCTCGGCCAGAACGTCAGCATGCTGATGCCGGAGCCGGACCGCAGCAGGCACGACGGCTACCTGGAGAGCTATCTGCGCACCGGACAGGCGCGCATCATCGGTCGCGGTCGCGAAGTGACTGCGCAGCATCGCGATGGCTCGGTGTTCCCGGCGTCCCTCGCCGTGGGCCGGATCGAAGGCGAGGAGCCGCGGTTCGTGGGCTTCCTGCACGACCGCAGCGACCACGAGCGCGTCGAGGCGGCGGCGCACCAGGCGCAGGAACGCGTCGCGCAGTTCGCGCGGCTGTCGACCATGGGGGAGATGGCAGCGGGCCTCGCCCACGAACTCAACCAGCCGCTCACGGCCGTCGCGACCTACGCGCAGGCGGTGCAGCGCATGATCGGCCGGCCCGACGTCGACGCCGAAGAGATCAACCACGCGCTCGCACAGATCACCGCCCAGGCGCTGCGCGCCGGCGACGTGATCCAGCGCCTGCGAGCATTCGTGCGCAACCGCGACACGCGGCGCGAGCCCACGGACATGGCCAAGCTCGTACTCGACACACTGACTTTCGCGAGCCCCGACGCCCGCGTCAACGAGGTCCGGCTCGCTGCGGAAATGCCCGGAGACCTCCCACCCGTGACCTGTGACCCGATCCAGATCCAGCAGGTGCTGCTCAACCTGATCCGCAACGCGATCGACGCGACCAACGAGATCCACGCGACGCAGCGCGACGTAACGGTGCGCATGGCCCGCGCGGATGCCGCCGACGTCGAGATCAGCGTCGAGGATCATGGCAAGGGCGTCTCCGAGGAAGTCGCGCGTCGGATCGGCGACCCGTTCTTCACGACCAAGTCGAACGGCACGGGTCTTGGCGTGGCCATCAGTCGCTCGATCGTGCGGGCACACGGTGGCAAACTGAGTCACCGGCCGACCCCGGGCGGCGGAGCGACATTCCATTTCACACTGCCGGTCGGGCCAGGGAGCGACACATGAAGGACAAGTCCCCGACCGTGTTCGTCGTCGACGACGACGAAGGGGTGCGCACCTCGCTGCGGCTGCTGATCCGCTCCATCGGACTGCCCGTCGATACCTTCGAGAGCGCGCAGGATTTCCTGGCCCATTTCGATCCCGACCGGGCCGGCTGTCTCGTGCTCGACATCCGCATGCCGGGCATGAGCGGCCTGGATCTGCAGCAGAAGCTGAATGAGCGTCACGCGATCACGCCGATCGTGTTCATCACCGGGCACGGCGACGTGCCCATGGCTGTCGAGGCCATGCAGGCCGGCGCCATCGACTTCGTGCAGAAGCCGTTCCGTGACCAGGACCTGATCGATCGCATCAATCGCGCACTCGAGAAGGACCGCACCAACCGCGCCGCGCTCAAGGAGCGCGACGCCATCCGCCAGCGCATCGCCGAGCTCACGCCCCGCGAGCGCGAGGTGCTGGATCTCGTCACGAAAGGGCGTGCCAACAAGGTCATCGCCGGCGATCTCAGCGTCAGCCAGCGCACGGTCGAGATCCACCGCGCGCGCGTCATGGAGAAGATGGGCGCGAGTTCCCTCGCCCACCTCGTGCGCATGGTCATCGAGGCCGAACGCGGCGGCTGATGCCACGGCCGCGCAGCGGACACGCGCCCTCCCTTCCGAGCAGCGTCGCGACACGCCGCCGGTCCAGCATCGGCGCCACTGTCCGGTCGCACGCCTGTGCGCTCCAGGGTCTGTTCACAGTGAATTCCCGGGGCACGAAAGCGCCCTAAGGGAATGTCCGTATTCGAGCCCCGCGACAGGGCCGGGATACTGCGGCCGTCACATGCCAGCGGCGGGATCCGGGGTCGGGTCCATGCAGCGGCGCCGGAGGACTTCGCTCGGAACATGGCCGCAAACCCACTGGTGTTCAAGGTGCCGCAAGTGCTGGTCTGCATCATCGACGCCGACGATGGCACGCAGGTCTGTGTGAACGCGCTGCTGCGCCGGCCGGGTGGCGCCGTGCGGGGCTACCGCTGCGCGCGGGACTTCCTGGTCACGCTGGGCGAGGCCGTGCCGGACTGCCTGATCGCCGCCGCGACGATGCCGGACATGGATGGCATCGAGCTGCTGCAGGAGCTTGGACGCCGGGGCCTGGCCATCCCGACCATCCTGCTCGCCCACCAGGAGGACGTGCCCTTCGCGGTCGCCGCAATGCGCGCGGGCGCGGTGGACTTCGTCGAAAGGCCTTACATCGACCGCGCGCTGCTGCATCATGTCGGCCATCTGCTGACACCCGACCGCCACTGACTCGATGACCGCCACAGCTTCGCGCGAGGGCTGGTTCCAGGAACGCCAGTCCGCGTGGCTCTACCGCCGCCTCGCCGTGGTCGAACGGGATCCGCCCAGGCGGGGACTGTTCGAAGCCCTGGCGCGGGCGGCGGACGACCAGGCCGCGACGTGGGAGAAGACGCTCGGCATGACCGCAACCGAGGCCGCCGCGTTCCGCCCGGCGATACGGGCGCGCATCGTCGCCGCGCTGCTCGATGCCTTCGGTCCGCGGCGCGTCAGGCCCATGCTCGTGGCGCTCAAGCTGCGCGGCCTGTCCGTCTACGATGCGCCGGTCACGGCGGGCCATGCGATGCCGACGCGCGTCGAGGAGATCGGCGGCCGGCACCGGGGTCTGAACGGCGGCAACCTGCGCGCCGCCGTGTTCGGCGCCAACGACGGGCTGGTCTCCAACGCGAGCCTGATCCTCGGAGTCGCCGGGGCCGGTGTCGACAGCGGCACGGTGGTCACCACGGGGATCGCGGGACTGCTGGCGGGGGCCCTGTCGATGGCGGCCGGCGAGTACGTCTCCGTGCGATCGCAACGCGAGATGTTCGAGTACCAGATCGGGCTCGAACGCGATGAACTCGCCGAGTATCCCGAGGAGGAAGCGGAGGAACTGGCGCTCATCTACGCGGCGCGCGGCATGGACCTGGACGCCGCGCGGACGATGTGCCGCGCTCTCGTCAGGGACCCGGAGCAGGCCCTGCACGCGCTGGCACGCGAGGAACTGGGCCTGAATCCCGACAATCTCGGCTCGCCCTGGGGCGCCGCGTCGTTCTCCTTCGGAGCGTTCGCGACGGGCGCCATCGTGCCGCTGCTGCCCTTCGCCTGCGACGCCGGCGACGGCAGTGCGATCGTGCTGTCGGCGACCCTGTCCGGGCTCGGCCTGGTCGCGGTCGGCGCCGCGATGTCGCTGTTCACGGGACGCCACGCGTGGCGCGGCGGACTGCGCATGCTGGCCATCGGCGGCGGCGCGGGATTGGTCGCGTTCCTGATCGGCAGGCTGCTCGGCGTCGTCACCGGCTGAGGGCCCGGAGGACTCGGATGACCCACCACCCCCCCGCCCATACCCACATCGTCTGTCCCGGCTGCGATGCTGTGGCGCGTGTGCCCACGGCGCGCCTGGGCGAGCATCCGCGTTGCGCGAAATGCAAGGGCCCGCTGTTCACGGGCAGGCCTATCGAGCTGACCGGCCCCACCTTCGACATCCACGTCAGACGCACCGACGTTCCGCTGGTCGTGGATTTCTGGGCGCCCTGGTGCGGCCCGTGCCAGGCGATGGCGCCGCATTTCGTGGCAGCCGCGGCGGAGGTCGAACCGCGACTGCGGCTGGCCAAAGTCAACACCGAGGAGGAAGCGCAACTCGCGGCGCGCTTCGGCATCCGCAGCATTCCGACGCTGATGGTGTTCCGCCACGGCAAGCCCGTGGGGCAGCAGGCGGGTGCGATGTCGAAGCCGCAGCTGCTGCAGTGGCTGCGCGGCTGGCTGTGAATCACGCGCCGGTGTGAGGCCGGGCGGCCCTTCGACGCGACCCCGCCCGGATCGGTGCGCGACGGCCGCGTGTCCGCCTCAGCCGTAGCGGCGGCGGATCAGCTCGGCGGCCTCGGCGCCGGTTTCGACCACCTCGAACAGCGCGACGTCGCGCGCATCGATGAAGCCCTCGTCGACGAGGAACTCGAAATCGACGGCGCGCTGCCAGTACTCGCGCCCCACCAGCACGATCGGAATCGGCTCGATCTTGCGTGTCTGCACCAGAGTCAGCGCCTCGAACAGCTCGTCGAAGGTGCCGTAGCCACCGGGGAAGGCCACCAGTGCCCGTGCGCGCAGCAGGAAATGCATCTTGCGCATGGCGAAGTACCGGAACCGGAACACGAGGCCCGGTGAGATGTAGGGGTTGGGACGCTGCTCGCGCGGCAGGTCGATGTTGAAGCCGAGTGACAGCTCACCCGCTTCCCAGGCGCCGCGATTGGCCGCCTCCATGATGCCAGGCCCGCCGCCTGTGACGACCACGAAGTCGCGGCAATCCCCGGTGCGGCAGATGCAGGCCAGCGAGCGCGCCAGGCTCCGGGCCTCGTCGTAGTAGACCGCGTACTTGACGCGCAGGCGCGCCTCGCGCAGCGCGGCATGGTGGGCGGGCTCGCCCGGTGACGCTGCGACCGCCGCCTGCGCGGCGCGCAGCTCCCGCTCGGCCTGCGCCGGTGACTGGAGCCGCGCGCTGCCGAACACCACGACCGTCGAGTTGATACCGTGACGATGAAGATAGAACTCGGGCCGACTCATCTCGAGCAGCAGGCGCGCGGGTCGCGCTGTGGGCTGATCGAGAAATTCCGTGTCGTCCTCCGACAGTCGGTAGCTCGGACTCGCTATCAGCTCGCGCACGAGCCGTTCGCGCAATTCGCCGTTCACCTCGTCATCGTCGTGCGTCATGGTCCCGCTCCCGCCGCCCGCCGCCTCACAACGCGCGCAGGTCGACGCGCGTGAACGCCGCGGGGATGTCGACCTGCCAGCCCAGGGCGCGCTCGAGGTGCGCCGCGAACGCGCGCTGCACTTCCTCTTCGCCGTGCACGAGGCAGACGCGGGCGGGCGGACGTTCGAAACCACGCAGCCAGGCCGTCAGCGCCGACTGGTCGCCATGCGCCGAGAAGCCGCCCAGCGTCGCGACCTCGGCCCGCACCTCGACGTCGTCACCGTGGATGCGCACGGTCTTCGCGCCATCGACCAGGCGCCGCCCCAGCGTGCCCTGTGCCTGGAAGCCCGTGATCAGCAAGGTGGTCCGTGGTGACGGCAGGTGGTGCTTCAGGTGATGGCGGATGCGGCCACCCTCGCACATGCCGCTCGCGGCGATGATGATGGCGCCGCCGTCGCGGTCGTTGAGCCGCATGGACTCGCCGGCGGTCTCGAGGAACCGCAGGCGCGGCCGTCCCGGCGCCGGCGGCGCCGTGGCGAGGTGGCGGCTCTCCTCGTCCAGCAGTTCCGGATGCCGCGCCGTCAGCCGGGTGACCGCGGTCGCCATCGGCGAGTCGATGTAGATCTCGAGGTTGCGAAAACGACCCTGGCGCGACAGGTCATGGAACCAGTACAGCAGCTCCTGCGTCCGTCCCACGGCGAACGCCGGCACCAGCACGTTGCCCTTCTTCTCGTACAGCGTGTGGTTGACCGTGGTCACGAGCTCCTCGAGCGTGGCCTGCAGGGAGCGGTGGTCACGGTTGCCATAGGTGGATTCGCACAGCAGCAGGTCCGCCTCGGCAATACGCGAGGGATCGCGCACCAGCGGGCGGCCGGGCTGGCCCAGATCACCCGAGACCACGAGCTTGCGCTCGCGGCCGCCGATGTCGAGCCACAGCTCGACGATCGCGGAGCCCAGGATGTGACCGGCATCGCTCAGTCGCAGGCGCACGCCGCGGGCCGGCGTGCAGGTGGCGCCGTAATCGACGGCCCGGCCGAGCTTCAGCAGTGCCTCGACGTCCTGAAGCGAATACAGCGGTTCCCGCGCGCCGCGGCCGTGCCGCGTGCGGCGCTCGAACTCCGACTGCTGCAGGAACGCGCTGTCCGGCAGCAGGATCCCGAGCAGGTCGAGCGTGGCATCGGTCGCATACACGGGGCCACGAAAGCCTTCCCGCCACAGCCGCGGCAGCAGCCCGCTGTGGTCGATGTGCGCATGGGTCAGCACGACGAAGTCGATGTCCCGCGGCTCGAAGCGGAACGGCGCCTCGTTGCGTTCCTCGTCCTCGACGCGCCCCTGGTACATGCCGCAGTCCACGAGGAAACTCGTCCGCGGCAGTCTGACGAGGAAGCACGAACCGGTGACCTGGCGCGCCGCGCCACAGAATTCCAGCGTGCAATCCGGCTGTTCCTGACGACCCACTGCGACACCTCCGTTTCCAGTCCCCGCGCAGCCTACGCGAAATGAGCCGGGGTCGCAGCGACGGATCCGCCGCGCGCCAGCGGGCGGGCGGCGCGGACGGGACCGAAGGCCAGCACGGCTCACTCGCACCGGGATCCCGGCGGCCCTTGAAATCCGCACGGCGGTCCCCACCCGGAGTCTCGGTTGGCGCGGGCTGCTACCATGCGCGCGGCGGAGCTGAACCCCGCCACGGTGCGGCGGTCCAATGCGCCGGACCGGTCCTGCCGAATCCTTCAACAGGTGAATCCAGCCGTCATGAAACGCGTCGTCCTGTACCTCGCCACCAACCTCGCCGTCGTGCTGATGCTGTCGTTCGTCGCGAAGCTGTTCGGCTTCGACCGCTGGATGACGGAACAGGGGCTGCAGTTCGGGCCGCTGCTCGTGATGGCGGCGCTGCTGGGTTTCGGCGGCTCGTTCATCTCGCTCGCGATGTCCAAGTGGATCGCGAAGCGCAGCATGGGCCTGCAGGTCATCGAGTCGCCGCGCACCGCGGACGAGCGCTGGCTGGTCGAGACCGTGCGCCGCCAGGCTCAGGCTTCCGGCATCGGCATGCCGGAAGTCGCGATCTACGACTCGCCGGACCCGAACGCGTTCGCGACCGGCATGAACCGCAACAACGCGCTGGTCGCCGTGAGCACCGGGCTCCTGCGGCGCATGGAGCGCCGCGAGGTCGAGGCCGTGCTCGGCCACGAGGTCGGTCACGTCGCGAACGGCGACATGGTCACGCTGGCGCTGATCCAGGGCGTGGTGAACACCTTCGTGTTCGTGCTGGCGCGCGTGGTCGGCAACATGGTCGATCGCGCCATCAACCGCGACAGCAACGGCCGGGGCATCGGCTACTTCGCCACGGTCATGATCGCCGAAATGGTGCTGGGCCTGCTCGCGAGCATCATCGTCATGTGGTTCTCGCGCATGCGTGAGTTCCGGGCCGACCACGCCGGTGCGCGGCTCGCGGGCCGCGAGTCCATGATCGGTGCGCTCGAGGCGCTGAAGCGGGCGCACACCGCGCCGCTGCCGGGCCAGCTCGCGGCGTTCGGCATCTCGGGCGGACTCGGTGCGGGACTCCGGAAGCTCTTCATGACGCACCCGCCGCTCGACGAGCGCATCGCCGCGCTGCGGAGCTACCAGAGCTGATGCGCCGGACGACGGCCGCGGCCGCACCTTCCGGGCCGCGCTGACGCAGCCTCGACCCCGCACCTGTCAGCCCCGCGAGCAGCCGGTTCCGTGACCCGCACCGCCCTCGTCTGGCTGCGACGCGACCTGCGGCTCACCGACCAGCCGGCCCTCGGGGCGGCCCTCGCGCAGTACGAGCGCGTGGTGCCTGTCTACATCCATGCACCCGAAGAAGAGGCGCCGTGGAGCCCGGGCGCCGCCAGCCGCTGGTGGCTGCACCACAGCCTCGGAGCGCTTGCGCACGACGTGGCCGCACGCGGTGGCCGGCTCATCATCCGGCGCGGTGCAACGCTCGCGACCCTGCGCGCACTCGCGCGCGAGACCGGCGCCGGCGCGGTCTTCTGGAACCGGCTGTACGAGCCCGCGATCACCGCGCGCGACCGCGTGATCGAACAGGCGCTCCGCGAGGATGGCCTCGTCGTCCTGAGCCACGATGCCGCGCTGCTCTGCGAGCCCGGATCCATACAGACCGCGGCCGGTGAACCCTATCGTGTGTTCACGCCATTCTGGCGCGCCGCGAGCCGGCTGCTCGATGCCCTTTCCCCACCCGCCGCCGCGCCGCGGGCGCTGCCGCCGGTCGCCGCCTCGATCACGGGCGAGCCACTCGGGAACCTCGGCCTGCTGCCGCGCATCCGCTGGGACCAGGGTCTCGACGCCCACTGGACGCCGGGTGAAGCCGGCGCGCTTGCGCGCCTCGATGCCTTCATCGACAGCGCCGTCGCGCGCTACGCCCTGGACCGCGACCGCCCCGACCTGCCGGGCTCATCGAGGCTCTCGCCCCATCTGCACTTCGGCGAGATCTCACCGCCCCAGGCGCTCGCCGCGGCACGGGCCGCCGCGATGACGAGCGCCGCCGTCGCGGGCGGTGCCGCGAACTTCGTGCGCGAGCTCGGCTGGCGAGAGTTCGCGCACCACCTGCTGCATCACTTTCCGCGCACGACGACCGAACCGCTCGATGTGCGCTTCGCGACGCTGCCCTGGCAGCGCGAGGCCGCGGCCGTCGAGGCCTGGCATCGCGGACGCACGGGTTATCCGATCGTGGACG
>CAYWMY010000117.1:0-8443 GCA_964459405.1 uncultured Steroidobacteraceae bacterium
TCTGCCCTTCGGCTGGCGCCTCGAGGACGACAACGCGCTCGTGCGTCAGCTCTCCGGCATCAACATGCAGACCCCGGACAGCGGCATCGAGGTCGGCTACGAGGAAGGCCCCTGGTCCGCACAGCTCGCCGTGAGCAACGGCACGGCCGGCGGCCCGGAGAGCGATGACGGCAAGCAGTTCTCGGCGCGCCTCGAGCACGCGCGGCTGCGCTGGCGTGCCGGCGCCAGCTTCAACTTCAACGACAGCGCGGCAGGCACACGCCGCGTGGCCGGTCTGTTCGCCGGCTTCAAGCTCGGGCCCACGAGCTGGCTGGGTGAAATCGACTTCGTCGACGACGACGGACTCGGCCCGCGTGGACGCCAGCTCCTGGCGAGTCTGGCCGAGGTGAACTGGCTCGTGCGTCAGGGTCACAACCTGAAGGTGACCTTCGAATGGCTCGACCCGGACGATGACGTCGCCGAGGACGAGCAGACGCGCGCGAGTCTCGTCTACGAGTGGTCGCCGATCCAGTTCCTGCAGCTGCGCATCGGCGTCCGGCGCTACGACGGCATCCCGCAGAGCGACTTCCAGAACCGCTCACAGGCCTTCATACAGCTGCATGGTTTCTTCTGAGCCTCCCAGCCACCGTGCGCGACGGCCCGCCGGACCCGCAGGCCGGTACCTGCGATGCTCACACTGTCGCGCGGCTGCCGCTGCCACTACGTCCATCGACGGCAAGCGCCTCGCGCACGTGTTGCACATCGTCTTGCAGCTACCGCTGCAACCGGGTGGCTGCCGCCTGCGTGAGCCGGGACCGCGGCAGCGTACCCGCAAGTCCCGGTTGCACACCGGCGCAGGAGGCCGTCGGGACGAGCGCTGCGACGGCGCTGCAGGCATTCACGATGCGCTCGAGCGGATGGCGTCCCGTCCTGACGGCAGTGCGCGAAATCAGGCCACCGATCTCGCCGGGCAGCAGAGAACGGCGCCGTTCGAGCAACAGCGCCACGATACCGCTGACCATCGCCGTGGACAGTGACGCGCCGGAGGCATAGTCGTAGCGTCCGGCCGGCGTCAGCGTCAGGACATCGTGCCCCGGTGCGGCGATGCGCTCGCGCCAGGGCGCGGCCAGCGCGTCGTCCGCATCCGCGACAGCCAGCACGCCCGGTACCTGCGCCGGGAATGCATTCTCCGGGGCATCGCCCTCCGGCAGCGCGGCGACCACCACGATGCCGGCCTGCAGCGCGCGTTCGACGAGGCGACGCAGCAGCGGATCGGGTGGCCCCGTCAGGCTCAGGTTGATCACGTCGGCGTGTGCCTCGATGGCCGCGGCCAGCGCAGCCGCGAGCGTCAGCGTGTTGCACACGGCCGACGCGCCAGGTGCGCGGTACCAGCAGGCCTTCAGTGCCAGCAGCGCGACTTCCGGCGCCACGCCGACGATGCCGATGCCGTTGTTGGCAGCGGCCGCGAGCACGCCGGCAACCGCGGTTCCGTGGTGGTCGCGCGCGAACGCCGCGGCGTCGCGATCGACGAAGTTTCGCGCCTGCTTCACGCGGCCCCGGATGTCCGGATGTCTGAGATCCATGCCGGTGTCGACCACCGCAACGGTCACGCCGCGGCCCCGCGACCAGCGATGCGCGGCCGCGACTTCGAGCACCTCGACGCTGGTCTGCAGTCGGTAGTACGGATCGTTGTAGTCAGACGGGGTACTGCCGGTCAGGTACCGGCGCATCGGCTCGGCCGAGGCGATGCGTGGATCCTCGCGCAGGCGGGCGAGCGCCGCCTCGCGCGCGGCTGCATCGCGTGCCTCGTAGACCACGCAGTGCAGCTCGAGGGCTGCGATGTACCAGGCCACGACGCGTTCGAGACCGTAGTCGCGCGCGAGGCGCGCGGCCAGTCGCTGCGCATGGGACGAGCCCCGGTAGGCCGACGCGCCCGCATAGGGACGGGGCGAGCCCCCCGCCGGGTTCCACAGACCGGGACCGACGTCCTCGATGGTGACCACGATCTGCTGCTCGCTGCGCTCGAGCGCCTCTCTCGCCATGCGCACCGCAGGGTCGAAGGCCGCGGGAGTGACGGCGCAGCCGGTCTGCAACAGAGCCGCAACCAGCACCACCAACGCCGCGGACGCGCAGCGCAATCTCACGGCACCGGCTCCGTGATCTGCGTCCCTGCGGGCGTATCGCCGGCAACCGCTTCGGCGAGCAGCACCTCCGGCTGAGCGCGCAACCGCGCGACCGATGTCGCGACGTCGCGTGTAGCGACTGCTGCCGGTCCGGGAGTGACGGCGAAGGTGTAGATGGCGCCGTTGCGAGGCCCCGCCACGACGCGCATTCCAGACTGCCGCGCCAGCACCCGCGCGCGCTCCGGCGCGGTACCCGGCACCAGCACCACGCGCACCATCACGTCGCCACCCGCGAACTGCGGCGTCGTGGTCGTCAGCGTCCGGTACACCGCCACCGGCTCGGGTGCCCGGGACCACAGCAGCGCGGCCAGCACGACCAGTGCGACGGCCTGTGCCGCGACGGCCACGACGAGCGCCCTGCGCCGTACACGGCGCGCGATCCTCCAGCCGCGGCCGGCCAGGCGTACCACCGGAACCCGCACCGCCGGCCCCGGGGGTGGCGCGGTCTTCGCTGCGGGCGGCGCCGATCCTGCCGCCACCACACCGTCGAGCCGCTGTTCGAAGCCCTTCCACGCGCCCTGCGGCATCGGCACGATCCTCGCGTCGCGGGCCCGCAGCCGCGCCATCAGTCGCTGCTCCTCCAGCAGCAGCAACTGGCACGGCCGGCATTCCGGCAGGTGCGCATCGACGAGCTCGCGCGCCGGCGCGTCCAGCGTGCCGTTCAGGTACCAGGGCAGGTCGAGCCGCACCTGTTCGCAGGGGTTCGTCACGGCCCGTCCTCTCGCCGGGGCGTGGAGAGTTCCAGCAGCACCGCACGCAGCTGCTGGCGGGCATAGAACACTCGTGTCTTCACGGTTCCGACCGGGCAGCCGACCACCTCCGCGACCTCTTCGCAGGACAGCCCCATGAAGTAAGTCAGCTCGAGTGCGAGACGACGCTCGGCCGACAGCCGTTCCAGGCCCGCGCCGAGCCACTCGTCACGTTCGGCCTGCTCCACCAGACCGTCGATGGCAGGCCCGGCGGCATCGCCCGACTGCAGCGGCATGGTACGGCGCCGGGACGAGGTCTCCCGGGCGAGCGCCTTGAGCGCCCGTCGATACGCGATGCCGAGGATCCATGTCGATGGCCGCGAGGCACCCCGGAACTCGCCGGCGTGCTGCCAGACGACGAGCATGGTGTCATTGACGACCTCCTCAACGAGCTGCGGGTCGCGGATGGTGCGTGACAGGAAACGGGTGAGGCGCCGGAAGTAGGCGCAGTAGAGCTGCCGCATGGCCTCGCGATCACCGCGACTCACGCGCAGCAGCAGCGTCGCGTCATCCCCGGCACCCGCGGTCCGGTCCTGCACAGTTCCGTAGCTCGCGTTCATGGAACACCCGCGCAGTGAGTACCGCCACGTCCCCGGTCCGGTTCACCGCCAGTGCCAGACGATCGCACCGATCACTCGCCGCCCGGCCATGGAACCCCCGAACAGACGCTGCGCAGTCCGGTCGGTGTCGATCACGGACACGCTGGCCGTCAGGCGCCGACCCTGCCATTGCAGGCCGAGATTGCCGTACCAGTAGCCCGTATCCGTGAGCGCGCCGAGATCGGTGAACCCGAGCCCGGCGATCAGGAACAGCCGGCGCGCGAGCGGATGGCTGCCCGCGAGCTCGGCGCGCCACAGCAGCCGATGCCGCGCGATCCCCTCGCTCGAATACGCCGACGCATCCGGCGACACCGACACCGCGAGTTCCACTGCATCGCGCACGGCGAGCGCCGCACGCAGCTCCGTGTAGTCATAGCTGATGACGGCGAGGTCGCCCGGATAGACGTAGCGCGAGAGCTGCAGGTCCAGCGTCAGGTCGGGATGCACGGCGCGCCGCCAGGCGACGGAGGCCGTGTATTCCGCGCTGACGCCCGGGCCCGGATTCAGATTGGCCGTCGAGGCCATCACACCGAGAGACCAGCCCGCGTCCCAGGAGACGCCGGCCGCGGCCTGCGCGGCGGGATCGCCCAGCGACCGTGTGAGGCCGCGCGCCACGTAGGCGGAGACGACGCCCAGGGAGAGGCTGGTCTGCGCGGCGTGGGCGGCCCCGGCCGACAGGACGGCCAGTCCCGCCGCGGCGACAACCACGGACGGACCTGGCCGCGGCAGCGGCCGATGGATCGTTGAGGTGCGCATGGCTACCGGCCCCGGGCTCGCGCGGACGCGAACACCTTCGAACGATGGGCTCAGTGCAAATCATCCGCCTGCGGAAATCAAGCGGGCCGGCGCCCGTCCCGCACGCTGCGCAGGCCCCGCCGGCTCAGTCCGCGTGGACGACCTCGGCGCCGGCCATGTAGGGACGCAGCACGTCCGGCACTGCGATCGAGCCGTCGGCCTGCTGATAGTTCTCCAGCACCGCGACCAGCGCTCGGCCGACCGCGACGCCCGAGCCGTTCAGCGTGTGCAGTGGCTCCGGCTTGCCCGTCCCGGGATTACGCCAGCGCGCCTGCAGCCGCCGCGCCTGGAAGGCCTCGCAGTTGCTGCAGGAGGAGATCTCGCGATACTTCCCCTGCCCCGGCAGCCAGACCTCGAGGTCGTAGGTCTTGGCGCTGCCGAAGCCGATGTCGCCCGCGCACAGCGCCACGACGCGATAAGGCAGGCCGAGCCGCTCGAGCACCGTGCAGGCGTGCCGCGTCAATTCCTCGAGCGCCGCATAGGAATCCTGCGGCCGCACGATGTGCACGAGCTCGACCTTGTCGAACTGGTGCTGGCGGATCATGCCGCGCGTGTCCTTGCCGTAGCTGCCGGCCTCGGAGCGGAAACACGGCGTGTGCGCAACGAACTTCATGGGCAGCGCGTCGGCCGCGAGGATCTGGTCGCGCACGAGGTTCGTGACAGGCACCTCGGCCGTCGGAATCAGGAAATACCCGGGCTCGCCCTTGAGGCCGAAGAGATCGGCCTCGAACTTCGGCAGCTGGCCCGTGCCCGTCAGCGTCTGGCGGTTCACGAGGTACGGCACGTACACCTCGCGGTAGCCGTGTTCCCGCGTGTGCAGGTCCAGCATGAACTGCGCGAGCGCGCGGTGCAGGCGCGCAACGCCGCCCGACATCACCGCGAAGCGCGCGCCCGCGATGCGGCCCGCAGTCTCGAAGTCGAGGCCCCCGAGCGCCTCGCCGAGCGCCACGTGGTCCTTCGGCTCGAAGTCGAAGCGGCGCGGCTCACCCGAGCGCCGCACCTCGACATTGGCGCTCTCGTCGGCGCCCTCGGGGACGGAATCGTGCAGCAGGTTCGGGATCTCGAGTACGAGCGACTCGACCTCCGCCTGCACGGCCGCGAGCGCCGCCTCGGCGCGTTCGAGTTCCGCCCCCAGCGTGGCGACCTCGGCGAGCAGCGGTGCGACGTCGCGGCCCTGCGCCTTGGCCTGGCCCACGGCCCGGGAGCGCACGTTGCGCTCATTCCGCAGTCGGTCGGCCTCGACCTGCGTCGCCTTGCGGCGCTCTTCGAGTGCCGCGAAAGCCGCGGTGTCGAGGCGGTAACCGCGCCGCGTGAGATTGGCGGCGACGGCGGCGAGATCGCTACGCAGCAGTCTTGGATCCAGCACGAGGTACTCCAGATTCTTCGAGCCCAGAAGTCCGTCTCATCAGCCGTACGGCCACGGCCCGGGCCCGCCACGGGAGCGCAGCGTCCCATGCCCGCGTCACGCCCGCCGGCCCGCGAGCGGCCCTGCGCCGGTGCCGCGGTGGCCTCACCCCGCCGCGCGCGCCAGCGCCATGCCCACGACGCTCGCGGCCAGACACACGACCACACTCGCAACGACATACGTGAGCGCGCGGCCGAAGGCACCCTGCTGCACGAGCAGCAGCGTCTCGAGCGAAAAGCTGGAGAAGGTCGTGAATCCACCCAGCACACCCACCATCGCAAACAGCCGCAGCGTCTCGGCACCGCCGCCGCGCTCGACGATGAGCACGTGCAGGCTGCCGATCAGCAGGCAGCCCGCGACGTTGACCGCGAACGTGCCCCATGGGAAACCGCGCTGCATCAGCGCGTTCACGCCGAACGTGGCGAGGTAGCGAAGACATCCGCCGAGCGCGCTGCCGAACGCGACGGCCAGCAGGTGCATCCCCATTCTGGTTCTCAGGCCTTTGTGTCAGGCGCCTTCGCCGGATCCTCGCCGGCTCCGGGCCCCGCACGGACGCGGTCACGGATGCGGGCCAGTGCCTCGCCGATGCGGATCTCGAGCCCGCGCGGCGCGGGATGATAATAGATCCGCGGCTCCATTTCGTCGGGGAAGTGGCGCTGACCCGGCGCCAGCGCGTCGGGCTCGTCGTGGGCGTAGCGGTAGCCCTTGCCGTAGCCCAGCTCCCGCATGAGTCGCGTGGGCGCATTGCGCAGATGCAGGGGAACGTCCAGCGTGCCGAGACCGGCCGCATCGGCCTTCGCCGCATTGAAGGCCACGTACACGGCGTTGCTCTTGGCCGCGCAGGACATGAACACGACCGCCTGCGCGAGTGCCAGGTCGCCCTCGGGGCTGCCGAGACGCTCCCATGCCTGCCAGGCTTCGAGCGCCAGCGTGAGCGCACGCGGGTCGGCATTGCCGATGTCCTCGATGGCCATGCGCGTGATGCGCCGCGCGAGGTAGGCCGGATCGCAGCCGCCATCGAGCATGCGCGCAAACCAGTACAGCGCGGCGTCCGGATCGCTGTCGCGCACGCACTTGTGCAGCGCCGAGATCTGGTCGTAGAAGTGCTCGCCGCGCTTGTCGAAGCGGCGGTGGCCGCCGGCGGCGATCTCGGCAGCAGTCGCGGCGTCGATCACCGGAGCCCCGCCACTGCCGGTCGCGAGATCGGCGGCGACCTCCAGGAAGTTCAGCATGCGGCGCGCGTCGCCGTCGGCCGCCTGCGCGAAAAGATCGAGGACCTCTTCGTCGCAGCGCACGCCGAGCGCGCCCAGGCCGCGCTCGCGGTCCGCGAGCGCGGCGCGCCCCAGATCCTTGAGGTCCGCGGCCGTGAGCGGCTTCAGCACGTAGACCCGCGCGCGCGACAGCAGCGCCGAGTTCACCTCGAACGACGGGTTCTCCGTGGTCGCGCCCACGAACACCAGCGTGCCGTCCTCCACGAACGGCAGGAACGTGTCCTGCTGGGACTTGTTGAAGCGGTGCACCTCGTCGAGGAACAGCAGCGTCGGGCGGTTCGTGAGGCTGCGGTTGCGCCGCGCCTGTTCAACGGCCTCGCGGATGTCCTTGACACCCGCGAGCACCGCCGAGAGCGCGATGAAATCGGCCTGGCAGCTCGCGGCGACGAGTCGCGCGAGCGTCGTCTTGCCGGTGCCGGGCGGGCCCCAGAGCACCATGGAGTGCGGCGTGCCGGCCTCCAGCAGCCGGCGCAGCGGACGCCCCGGCCCAAGCAGATGCCGCTGGCCGACGAACTCGTCGAGCCGGCGCGGCCGCATGCGATCGGCGAGCGGGCGCCAGGCTTCCATCAGCGTGACCGCTGCAGCCAGAACTCGAGGCGCTGGGCCCAGCCGCCGAGCCCGAGCCCGGCGCAGCCGAGCGCGGCGGCAATACCGATGGCATTCGCCGCCACATCGTACCAATCCATCATGCGCGTCTCGGTCAGCACGCCCTGAGCGATCTCCATGAGGCCACCGAACAGCAGCGCCCCCGTGGCTGCCCAGCGATAACCGCGCCGCTGAACCATGCCGATCAGCAGCATCGTGAGCACGAAATACGCCGCCGCGTGCTGGTACTTGTCCCAGACGCCGACACCCTGCACGGCATTCGCGGGCGCGAGGCTGGCGGTCGTGATCGCCACGACCAGCAGCACGACCGCGGCAATCCAGGCGGTACGGTAACGCAGAGGCAGGATCATCGCCCCGCCGAAGGCCGGCCGACGACGTCCACGCCACGCGGCGGCGTGAAGCGGAAGAGCGAATCGGCGAGTTTCACGCGCCGGTCCAGCGAGGCGAACTCGATCACGGTCGTCTGCTGCAGGCGATCGGTGAACCTCATGGTGCGCAGCTGGTCCTCGAGGAAGCCCAGCTCGATGCCGCGGAACTCGGGATCCGCCGCGTGTGGCGTCAACCGGAACCACTCCAGCCCGTCACGCCGCCCGGTGTCCACGACCGCGAACACATCGCCGACGCCGCCCGAACGCGCCAGGATCATCGCCGGCGTGGCATCCGTCGCCTCGGCCAGCGAGCGGATGGTGACCTGCTGCAGGTCGTGCTCGTACATCCAGATGTCGCGGCCGTCGCAGACGATGAGCTGCTGCTCGGGCGCCAGGTACTCCCAGCGGAACCGGCCCGGCCGGCGCAGATAGAACAGGCCGCTCGCGCGCCGGACCTCCTTCCCCGCAGACGAGTACTGCGTCTGCGT
>CAYWMY010000118.1:0-4460 GCA_964459405.1 uncultured Steroidobacteraceae bacterium
AACGCAGCACGGCCTGCGGCAGCGGCGCATCGAGCAGCCTCTCGACACCACCGGCCACGGCCAGCCGCTCGCTGCGCAGCACCGCCAGCACGCGACATGCCGAGCCGCGGTGGCTCGCAACCATACCCGTCACGGCGACCGGCAGCGCCAGCAGCGTGTCGAGCAGCCCCGCAGCGAGACTGCGGCTCGCAAGCCCCGCCTGCGGCCGGCCGACCAGCACGGCCGCCGCATCGCCGCTCGCGCGACGCAACTCCTCGGCCAGGCGCCCGCGCACGGCCGCGAACTCGGCGCGCCCCGTTCTGGCCGCGGCGGTCGCGAAGGCCGCGCGCGCCTCGGCTGCGAGCCGCCGGAAATCACGCTCGACGGACTCGCGGCTCATGAGCCGCGCCTCGCCGGTCGCCGCGCAGATGGTCGTGACACAGCCGAAGGCGCCGAGCGACAGCGTGTCGAGATCCTCGACATACAGCGCGTAGAGACGCTGTGCCAGCGCGTGCGCGAGCGGCACTCCGAACTCGAGCGGCGCGGCATCGGGCCGCTGCGGATCGAAGGCCACGACGATGCGACGCGCGCGCGACTGTGCGGCATTCATGACGGCGTACCCGCGGTGCCGGCCGCGGCACTGCGCACGAACTCGCGCACCACCGAAGCGAACCCCAGCAGCCGCTGCTGCACACGCGCGTTCACCGAATCAGCCGTCCAGGCCTCGCCGGTCTCGCGCACGCCGGCCACGGTACCGGTCAGCAGGGCCATGGCCTCGTCGACGCTGGCAACCGGGTAGATGTGGAAGCGACCCTGCGCGACCGCATCGACGACGCGGCTGCGCAGCATCAGGTGCTCGACGTTGTGCGCCGGGATCAGCACTCCCTGCGAGCCGGTGAGACCCCGCTCGGCGCAGACGTCGAAGAATCCCTCGATCTTCTCGCTGACCCCACCGACGACCTGCACGCGGCCCTGCTGGTCGATCGAACCGGTCACGGCCAGCGACTGCCGGATCGGCAGGCCCGACAGCGCCGACAGCAGCGCGCAGGTTTCGGCCAGCGAGGCGCTGTCGCCCTCGACGCCGCCGTAGGTCTGCTCGAACACCAGCGTGCCGCGCAGCGACAGCGGCGTGTCGGCCGCGTAGCGCGACGAAATGAAAGCCGACAGGATCAGCACGCCCTTGCTGTGGATGGCGCCACCGAGCTCGATCTCGCGCTCGATGTCGACGACCTCGCCGTCGCCGACCCGCACGGTGGCCGTGATGCGCGCCGGGTGACCGAACATCGCGCCACCCAGTTCGACGACCGACAGGCCGTTGATCTGCGCGAGGTGCACGCCGTCGGTGTCGATGCGCACATGCTGCCGCCGGATCGCCTGCTGGTGCAGTTCGCGCCAGCGGTCGACTCGCCGCGTCTGGGCATCGATGGCACGCTCGACGTCATCGGCGCCGATCAGCTCACGGCCACCTTCGCGCGCCCAGTAATCGGCCTCGCGCAGCAGATCCTGCAGGCTGCGCACCTGCACCGACAGGCGCAGCGCGTCACCGGTCATGCGCGCACCGTGCTCGATCATGCGCGCCACGGCCTCGCGGGTGAGCGCGCGCAGGGACGCGCGCCGCGCCTGCGTCGCGAGCATGCCGGCGTAGGGCGTCAGCACCGCGGGCGTCCGGTCGACGTGCCCGGCGAAATCCGCGACCACGCTGAACAGCGCGCTGAAGTCCTCGTCGAACGCCGACAGCAGGTCGTGGATGTAACGGGGCCCGACCAGCACGACCTTGACGTCGAGAGCCGCGGGCTCCGGCTCGATGGTCGAGGTGCTGACCAGGCTCAGCATCGCGCCCAGCGACTCGATGTTGACCTGCCGCGAGGACAGCGCGCGTTTCAGCGCCTCCCAGGCGTAGGGTTGCGCGAGCAGGCGCGCGGAATCGAGCACCAGATAGCCGCCGTTCGCGCGGTGCAGGGCGCCGGCCCGGATCATCGTGAAGTCCGTCGACAGCATGCCGAACTGCGCCACGTTCTCGACGCGCCCGATCAGGTTCTGGTGACTCGGGTTGGTTTCGTGCACGATCGGCGGGCCGCGCGTCCCGCCGTTGTCGACCAGCAGGTTCACCTCGTAACGGCGCAGGCCCAGCGCGCGCTCGCCCCCATCGGGGCCGAACATGGCCCACGGTGGCCGCTCGACCGGCCGGAACAGCTGCGCATTGTCGACCAGGTCCGACTCGACCTCCGCGAGCCACGACACGATGCCCGCATGGGCCGCGTACTTCGCGCGCAGCTCTCCCACCAGCGAGCGCATCGCGAGCGCACTCACGTTGCGGTCGAGCTCACGCAGGCGCTGGCGCTTCTCGCGCTGCCACTTCGGCAGCCGCTCGACGTGCGCGCGCAGCTTCTCGGTCAGCCGCGCGATCTGCGCGAGGGACTCCTCGCGCTCGGCCTGCGGCAGCTTCTGGAATTCGTCGGGCGGCATGACCTCGCCCTCGCGGATCGGCGCGATGGCGAAGCCGTCCGGCGTGCGCACCAGACCGAGCTGGTGGCGCGCGGCCTCCTGCGCCAGCTCCTCGGTGGCGCGCCGCTCGCGCTCGTCGAATTCCTGCTCGACCTCGCCGACGCGGCCGCGATAGCTGTCAGACTCGAACGCCGCGGGCACCGCCGCACGCAGGTCGTCGATCAGGCTGGCGACGTCGCGCTTGAACTCTGCGCCGCGTCCGGCCTGCAGCGTCAGGATGCGCGGGCGGCGGGGATCCTCGAAGCGGTGCAGGTAGCACCAGTCGTGCGGCGCGGCACCGCCGGCGGCCTCGCGCTCGAGGCAGGCGCGAACGATGGCGTGGCGGTCGGACTCGGCCGATCCCATCGCATAGACGTGGTGCGCGGGGCTCCTGACGTGCACCGCGAAGCGCAGCGCCTCGATCGCCCGATCCTGGCCGAGCGGCTGGTCCGAGTCGGGCAACTCGTCCGTGGTCTTGAACGCGAGCGCCTCGGGCGGGCAGCGCCAGCACAGGGCCGCCGGCGACAGTTCCTGCGGTCCGCTGGTCTCGCTCATGCACCGCTCCGCGTGGAGTGAATTCCGCCCGCAGCCGTCGTCATGGTCGCCACCCCGCCTCCGCATCCCCGGCCCGCAACGTCGCAAAATGCCGCGCGAACCAGTCGCGCGCAAGCACCATGACCTGCTCGAGCGTACCCGGCTCCTCGAACAGGTGCGTGGCCCCCGGCACGATGCTCAGCGATTTTTCGCACCGCAGCCGCTCGAAGGACTCGCGGTTCAGATCGACCACGATGCCATCCTCGCCGCCCACGATGAGCAGCGTGGGCGCTTGCACCGCGGCCAGCCGCTCGCCGGCGAGATCGGGACGTCCGCCGCGCGAGACGATTGCCGCGACCTCGCCCGGGTGGACCGCGGCGGCGACCAGCGCCGCTGCGGCGCCGGTGCTCGCGCCGAACAGCCCGACAGGCAGCCCCGCGCAGGCCGGGGCGGCGCGCACCCAGCGCAGCGCCTCGCCCACGCGCCGGCCCAGCAGCGGGATGTCGAAGACGTTGGCGCGATCCGCCGCTTCGTCCTCCGTGAGCAGGTCGAGCAGCAGCGTGGCCATGCCGCCATCCTGCAGGAAGCAGGCGACGCGGTTGTTGCGCGGACTCAGGCGGCCGCTGCCACTGCCGTGCGCGAAGACCACGATGCCGCTCGCCCGATCAGGGATGCACAGAATGCCCTCGAGCCCCAGGGACCCGATGTGCACGGCACCGGCGGAAACGTGCGTCGACATGCTCACCCCCTTGCATCGGGCCCGGGCCCGCGTTGCGTCATCCACGGCCGGCAGCCCGCGCGCCTGCATGCCGCGGCTGCGCGGCATGCGCAAAACGAAGCAGCGCCCGGCGTACCGGGCATTAAGATGCACCGGTGGTTGCAGGGTTCCATTGTGGATGACCGATGGAAGAGATCATCAAGCGTCCAGAGACCTGGCGTGTCGCGCCGCACCTGCGCGACTACACCGCGACCGTCGCTGGTTTCAGCTGGTCGCGGGTGCTCGAGGAGGTGAGCGGGCCCGGCGGCCACGTCAACATCGCGCATCGCTGCCTCGACGCGCAGATCGCGGCGGGACGCGGCGCGCGCCCGGCCCTGCGCTTCCTGGCCGCCGGCGCGCCCCCGCTGGAGCTGCGCTATGACGAGCTTGCGGTCGCCGCCCGGCGCTTCGCCTCGGTGCTGGAACGTCTGGGCATCGCACGCGGCGAGCCCGTCGCCACACTGCTCGGCCGAACGCCGGAACTGTACGTCACCGCGCTCGGCACCCTCAAAGCGGGCGCGATGTTCAATCCGCTGTTCTCGGCCTTCGGGCCGGAGCCCGTCAAGGCACGGCTCGCCATCGGCGCGGCGCGCGTGCTGGTCACGAACGAGCTGTTCTATGCGCGCAAGGTGGCCCCGGTCCGCGGCGAACTGCCGGAACTGCGCCACGTGCTGATCGTGCGCAGCCAACCCGACGCGGTGCTGCC
>CAYWMY010000118.1:4470-8429 GCA_964459405.1 uncultured Steroidobacteraceae bacterium
GCCAATGCCGAACTGATCAATGCGCTGGACCATGACGCGGTGCTGCCGCCCGGCACCCTGGACTTCGCCGCGCTGCTCGCGGAGGGCAGCGCGGACTTCCAGGGCCCGGCGACGACGGCCGAAGATCCCGCGCTGCTGCACTTCACCAGCGGCACCACGGGCCGGCCGAAAGGTGTCGTGCATGTGCACGGCGCGATCGCGGCCCACCTCGCCACCGCGCGCTACGTGCTGGACCTGCACGACGACGACGTGTTCTGGTGCACGGCCGATCCGGGCTGGGTCACAGGCATCTCGTACGGTCTCATCGCACCGCTCGCCTGCGGTGTCACGATGATCGTCGACCGCGAGGAATTCGACACGCGACGCTGGTATTCGATCCTGGCGCAGGAACGCGTCTCGGTCTGGTACACGGCGCCCACGGCGATCCGCATGCTCATGAAGGCCGGACTCGAGCCCGTGCGCGAGCACCGCTATCCGGCGCTGCGGCTCATGGCCAGTGTGGGCGAACCGCTGAACCCCGAGGCCGTGGTGTGGGGCGTCGAGGCTTTCGGCATGCCCTTCCACGACAACTGGTGGCAGACCGAGACCGGCGGCATCATCATCTCGAACTATCTCGCCATGGACGTGCGTCCGGGTTCCATGGGCAAGCCCATCCCCGGCATCGAAGCCGCCGTCGTGCAGCGGCAGGGCGAGGCCCACGTGCAGGTGCTCGACGCTCCCGGGCAGGTCGGCGAGCTGGCGCTGCGGCCCGGCTGGCCGTCGATGTTCCGCGGCTACCTGCACGAGGACGCCCGCTACCGCGGATGCTTCGTGGACGGCTGGTACCTCACGGGCGACCTCGTGCGCCGCGACGCCGACGGCTATTACTGGTTCGTCGGCCGCACCGACGACGTCATCAAGTCGTCGGGCCACCTGATCAGCCCCTTCGAGGTCGAGAGCGCGTTGATGACGCACCCCGCCGTGGCCCAGGCCGCCGTGATCGGCCTGCCCGATGCCATCATGGGCGCCGCCGTCAAGGCCTTCGTCGAGCTCAAGGCCGGGGTGAATGGCGACGAGGCGCTGCGCCGCGCGCTGCTCGGTCATGCGCGCGCGCTGCTGGGGCCCGCGGTCGCGCCGCGCGACCTGGCCTTCGTCGAGCAGCTGCCGCGCACGCGCAGCGGCAAGATCCTGCGGCGCCTGCTGCGGGCGCGCGAGCTCGGCCTGCCCGAGGGGGACCTGTCGACGCTCGAGGCCGGCGCATGAACGAATCCCTGCCCCCGCGCGAGCACGTGCTCGACCTGCTCGCCGACATGCTGCGCATCCGCCAGTTCGAGGACCGTGCCGCGGCACTGTATGGCGCGGGCGCGATCCGCGGCTTCATGCACCTGTACAACGGCGAGGAGGCGATCGCGGTCGGCGTCATGCGCGCGCTCACACCCGAAGACGCGATCGTCTCGACCTATCGCGAGCACGGTCACGCCATCGCGCGCGGCGTGTCCATGAACGCGCTGATGGCCGAGCTGTTCGGCAAGGTCACGGGCTGCAGCCGCGGGCGCGGCGGTTCCATGCACTTCTTCGACGCGGCCACGCGCTTCTTTGGTGGCAACGCGATCGTGGGCGGCGGCCTTCCGCTCGCAGTCGGCCTGGCGCTCGCCGATCGCATGCAGCGGCGGTCGGCGGTCACGGTCTGCTTCTTCGGCGAGGGCGCCGTGGCCGAGGGCGCCTTCCACGAGTCGCTGAACCTCGCCGCGCTGTGGCGCCTGCCGGTGCTGTTCGTGTGCGAGAACAACCGCTACGCGATGGGCACGGCGCTGCAGCGCTCCGAGTCCGAGACCGACATCCACGCGAAGGCCGCGAGCTACCGCATCGAATCCACGGCCGTCGACGGCATGGACGTGCTGGCGATCGAGGAAGCCGCGCGCCAGGCCGTCGACCACAGCCGGCGCGGCCAGGGCCCCACGTTCCTCGAATGCCGCAGCTACCGGCTGCGTGCGCACTCCATGTTCGACACCGAGCTCTATCGCGACAAGGCCGAGGTCGAGGAATGGCGCGGCCGCGGCCCGCTGATCACGTTCACCAGGCGCATGAAGGCCGCGGGCCTCATGACCGAGGAGGACTTCCTGCGCCTGCGCGACGCCGCCGATGCCGAGGTCGCGGCCGCCGTGCAGTTCGCCGAGAGTTCGCCCTGGGAAGACCTTGGTGATCTCGAACGCTTTGTCTGCGCGGAGCCGGCGGCATCATGAACGCCGTGCCGGACCAGGAGGTCGTCAGCTACCGCGAAGCAGTGCGCGCCGCGCTGTGCGATGCGCTGCGCGCGGATCCGCGCGTGTTCCTGATGGGCGAGGACGTCGGCCGCTACGGCGGCTGCTTCGCGGTCAGCAAGGGAATGCTCGACGAGTTCGGCGAGGAACGCGTGCGCGACACGCCGCTGTCCGAACTGGGCTTCGTCGGTGCCGGCATCGGCGCGGCCCTGGGCGGCCTGCGACCGATCGTCGAGATCATGACCGGGAACTTCAGTCTGCTGGCTCTGGACCAGATCGTGAACAACGCCGCCACGCTGTGCCACATGTCCGGCGGACAGCTTCCCGTGCCGCTCGTGATCCGCATGGGCACCGGCGCGGGACGTCAGCTGGCCGCACAGCATTCGCACAGCTTCGAAGGCTGGTATGCGCACGTCCCGGGCCTGCGCATCCTGGTGCCCGCGACCATCGACGACGCGCGCGGCATGCTGGCCCCGGCGCTCGCCTGCCCGGACCCCGTGCTGATTTTCGAGAACATCTCGCTGTACAACATGACGGGTCCACTGACGCCGGCGTGGCGCAGCGTGGATCTCGACCACGCGGCCTGCCGCCGGCCGGGCCGCGACCTGTGCCTGATCAGCCATGGCGCCAGCCTGCACAAGTGCCTGGCGGCGGCCGGGACCCTGGCCGATGAGGGCATCGAGGCCGAGGTCATCGACCTGCGCACGCTGCGCCCGCTCGACGACGCGACCATCCTGGAGGCCGTGCGGCGCACGCATCGCGTGCTCGTGGTCGACGAAGGCTGGAGGAGTGGCGGCATCTCCGCAGAGATCGCCGCGCGCATCATGGAGCAGGCGTTCTACGATCTCGATGCGCCCGTCGCGCGGCTGTGCACGGCCGAGGTCCCGATCCCCTATCCGCGGCACCTCGAGGAAGCGGCGCTGCCGCAGGCCGCAACCATCGTCGCGGCGGCCCGGCGGCTGATGCATCAGGGCGCGTGAACGCCGGTGGCCCGCCCGGCCTGGATGCGAATGATTCGTATTGGTAGAATCCAGCGTACCGCGGGACCTGCGCGGCCGGCGCTCCAGGAGGGCTCCATGTTCACCCGATTGTTCGCCCGTCTCAGCCTCGCCGCGGCCACGCTGGTGCTGGCGTCCGGGGCGTTCGCGCAGGGCGAGGTCAACCTCTATTCCTCGCGCCAGGAAAACCTGATCCGGCCGCTGCTCGACCGTTTCACGCAGCGGACCGGCATCAAGGTCAACATGGTGTCGGGAAGCGACGATGCCATCATCGAACGGCTGCGCATCGAGGGCTCCAGCTCGCCCGCCGACCTGCTGCTGACCGCCGACGCGGGGCGGCTGTACCGCGCGAAGTCGCTGCAGCTGCTGCAGCCGGTGCAGTCTCGCGTGCTCGAGGCTGCCGTGCCCGCCGCCTACCGCGACCCGGAGGGCCATTGGTACGGGCTGTCGCTGCGCGCGCGCGTGCTGGTCTATGCGCCGGCGCGCGTGAAGACCGGAGAGCTGTCCACCTACGAAGCCCTGGCGGAGCCGAGGTGGCGCCGGCGCCTGTGCGTGCGCAGTTCCGGCAACATCTACAACCAGTCGCTGACGGCGGCGCTGATCGCGCACCACGGTGTGCAGGCCACCGAGACCTGGGCGCGCGGGCTGGTGGCGAATTTCGCGCGCCCCCCTGCCGGCGGCGACCGTGAGCAGATCCTGGCCGTCGCCGCGGGACTCTGCG